>NZ_BADY01000095.1:0-113962 GCF_000241185.1 Pseudoalteromonas sp. BSi20495 | reverse complement strand
CTATAGGTACAGATGTTAATCTTTAGGAATAGTTTCTTCGAAGTCATCAATGTACATAATAACGGGCGCAACTAATATACAAGTAAGGAAAAGTACAAATAATGAATAAGTTATCATTTCATAAACTGAATAACCACCAGCATAAAAATCAAAAACAGTCTCTAAAATTATTAGTAATGGATAAGCAATAGCCGTTATTTTCCATATTATAGAATTCAAAATTTTTATTTTAAATGCATAACCAAAACTACCTAGAAGGATAAAAAAATCGAAAAGAAACAACCCACACATTATGAGGTTAGATTTTTCATTCCCTTCAATTACAGGCATTTTGAGATTGTTATTAATGCTGTATATTGTTAATAAAAGAGATAAAACAAAAATCAGCTTCCACAAAAGTCTATCTTTCATGATTTAATACCAGTATCCATAAGGAATTTTTTCTGGGTTTTCAGGCAGTTTTTTCCAATCAATAGAGTTACTAAAATACTTTCTTTTGAAGTTTCTTCTTTTCGCACCGAAAGGAGCTGATTTAATCAGGATTTCAATAAGAGCTTGACTTTCTTCTGAAGTATAACCTTGAACAGTTATTGTCCTTTTGAGAGAGGGTAGAATTGCTTTATATAGCTCGTTTGCTTCTTTCTGATCTTGAAAAAAACTTTATAGAGAAAATGTACACCGGAACCTACTTTGCTCAAACGTCCAAAAATTAAAGCTTTATTCATAGAAGAAGTTTTTTGAATTAATTCTTTCATACACCAGGATATCCTTATCATTTTTTCATTGTAGTTCATACTGATATTAGTGTCTATATTTTTATACCTGTTGTTCCTAGTTAATATTTTTCTTGAGATGTTTATTCATTTATATAATTAATATGGGAGTCATTATATTCCTAGGGCTATATTTAAGGTAAGGGCCTGCGTTAAACTAAGAAAAACAGTCGAGTAGTTATTTTTACCATGGCATTTTACATTCCTTTATTACAACCTCATTTTAAGCACATTGAAATTGGCGATACGCTAACATCCCTTTGGAGTGGCTGTGGCAGTATTGTGCAGTGCCAGCTTGATGATGAGGCATGTGTTATTAAAGCGATTAAAATACCTAGCTATATAAACCATCCAAAAATTAAACAAAGCGAATTTGCACTTAAAAGAAAGCAGCATTCCTATAGCGTTGAATACACTTTTTATAAGCTTTATAGCCAGCATTTACCAGTACATGCGCAAAGTATTGAATGTATAAGCGCAATTAATAAAGATGATGAATACGCGCTGGTGTTTAAAGACTTTACCAAGCATGGGTTTACTCAAGCGAAAAGCGAACATATAAAAGCTATATTAAAGTGGCTTGCGCACTTTCATGCATTTAACCTAAACAAACCTGTTGACGGCTTGTGGCGGCAAGGCAATTATTGGCATTTAAGTACGCGGCCAGATGAGTTTAATAAATTAAAAACAAGCGCGAATGAAAAGTCCGATATTAAAAATTTTGCACATAAAATAGATGAGGAACTACAAAGTTGTGCGTATAAAACACTGATTCATGGCGATGCAAAACTTGCTAACTTTGCAGCAAATGAGCGCGATAAAATACTCGGTTATGATTTTCAGTATATAGGTGCAGGTAGTGGGATAATTGATGTAATGTATCTTATGACCAGTTGCTTAAGTGATGCACAATTACACGAATGGGCTGAGGATTACCTTGTGTACTATTTTGATAATTTAAAGGCTGTTATTAATATTTATCACCCTACAGCACCAGCAGGTAAAATAGCTGACGATTGGCTCGTTTTATGGCCTGCGGCATGGGCTGACTTTTATCGGTTTTTAGTTGGCTGGAGTCCTGAACATCAAAAAATAAATAGCTATATGCTTAAGCAAGTAAATAACTGGTTAGCAGCTTATATTTAATAAACAGACTGTGTTAGCCACTTGCATAAATATCAAGCAAAGCAATAGATTTTTGCACAGCATATGAAAATCCCTTTAAAATTACAGGTCAAATGACCTTTTTTAATATAAAATACCGCTAATTATTGTCTCTGTAGGTTTTTATCATGGCTATTCACGTTATTACTCATCCTCTTGTTCAACATAAACTTGGTTTAATGCGCGCATATGGCATTAGCACTAAAAGCTTTCGTGAACTGTGCTCTGAAGTAGGCACATTATTAACCTACGAAGCTACTAAAAACCTTCCACTTGAAGATAATGAAATTACCAGTTGGGACGGCAATAAATTAAATGTGCAGCACATTAAAGGTAAAAAAATTACAGTAGTGCCTATTTTACGTGCAGGCCTTGGTATGATGGACGGTGTAATGCAATTACTACCAGCCGCTAAGGTTAGTGTTGTAGGTCTTCAACGTAACGAAGAAACGCTAGAGCCAATCCCTTATTTTGAAAAGTTAGTAGGTAATATTGACGAGCGTTTGAGCCTAGTAATTGACCCAATGCTTGCAACCGGTGGCTCAATGATTGCCACTATCGACATGCTTAAAAAAGCAGGCTGTAAAGAAATTAAAGTTATTATACTTGTAGCAGCACCTGAGGGCGTTGCAAAAACACTTGAGGCTCACCCAGACGTAGAAATATTTACTGCATCAGTAGACAGCCACCTGAACGAAAAAGGGTACATAGTGCCTGGTTTAGGTGATGCGGGCGACAAAATATTCGGTACAGTTTAGGAGTGTTCAGTGCAAAATAACGCCACATTTTCTATAAAAACCATTTTAACGGGTGCACAAATGCTGTTTGTAGCATTTGGTGCATTGGTGCTTGTGCCGCTATTAACAGGGCTCGATCCGAGTGTGGCATTGTTTACAGCAGGGTTTGGTACTTTGCTGTTTCAGATAGTGACTAAAGGTCAAGTGCCTATATTTTTAGCCTCTTCATTTGCTTTTATTGCACCTATTATTGCTGCCGTGCAAATGTGGGGTGTGCCCGCGACAATGGGGGGCTTAATGGCGGCAGGTTTTGCATATATGCTATTGAGCTTATTAGTAAAATTTAAAGGCGTAGCAACGCTTCATAAAATTTTACCACCTGTGGTTGTAGGCCCCGTAATTATGGTTATTGGTTTAGCCCTTGCACCTGTTGCTGTAAATATGGCGATGGGGAAAAGTGGCGACGGCAGTCTTCAAATTATTGATTACAATAACGCTATTTTTATTTCGATGTTTTCGTTATTAGTAACGCTTGTTTTTGCAGTATGGGGAAGGGGCGTATTTAAACTTATTCCTATTCTGGCAGGGGTTGTAGCGGGGTATGGCTTATCGCTTATTTTAGGTGTTGTGCAATTTGACGCAGTAAGTAATGCACAATGGTTCGCTGTGCCTAACTTCACATGGCCAGAATTTAAATGGCAAGCTATTTTGTTTATGGTGCCTGTGGCTATTGCGCCAGCCATTGAACACATTGGCGATATGATGGCGATTAGCCAAGTAACCAACAAAGACTTTTTGAAAAAGCCTGGCTTGCACCGTACTTTGTTTGGTGACGGCTTAGCTACATCAGCCGCGTCATTATTTGGTGGCCCGCCTAACACTACTTACTCAGAAGTAACGGGGGCAGTAATGCTTACCAAAAACTTTAATCCAAAAGTAATGATGTGGACGGCCATTATTGCTATTGCTTTAGCGTTTATCGCTAAAATGGGGGCTGGGCTGCAAACAATACCGGTACCTGTAATGGGCGGTATTATGATTCTACTTTTTGGTTCTATTGCCGTTGTTGGCCTAAATACACTGGTTAAGTCGGGAGATGATTTAACTGCGCCGCGCAACTTAAGCATTGTTGCCCTTATTTTAGTGTGCGGTATTGGAGGAATGCATGTTGGTGGTAGCCAATTTAGTTTGGAGGGCGTAAGTTTATGCGCCATCTTAGGTATCGTACTTAACTTAATATTACCTAAAGCAGAGCCTGTAGAGGCTTAATTTTGAACATTAACTAATTAGTTTGCACCATAATAGCGCATTTTAAATGCGCTATTTTTTTAACCTATTAAAAAATATACAAAAAAAATATTGGTCTAGTATCTGCATTTACTCCTTCAGAACGTATTGTATGCAAGGAGTTACTATGTCAGAGGCCAATATTGTGGATATAACCCCGTTTTTAGCAAAGCACCAACTGCCTTTAAAGTATCAATATTTGAGTGAGCAATACTTTGTTCCACTCGCGCATGACATCCTCGAATCTAAAAAAACAAATACTCCTATTTTTGTTGCCATAAATGGATGCCAAGGTTCAGGGAAAACAACACTCGCTGATTTTTTAGTTACGTGGTTTTCTAAAAACACATCCCTTTACAGTGTCGCATTATCTATTGACGATTTTTATTTAGCTAAGCAAGCGCGTAAACAACTTGCTGAGGATGTTCATCCACTATTTGCAACTCGTGGAGTACCAGGTACTCATGACACGGAGTTGATGAATAGCACTATTTCGCAGCTATTAGCAGGTGATATAAATGTGCCATTACCACGCTTTAATAAACACATTGATGATTGCGTTTCTCAAAATGAATGGTTAGCTAATTCAACGCCTGTCGATATTGTTATTTTAGAAGGATGGTGTGTAGGCAGTGAGCCGCAGCCATTATTTTCATTGAGTGAACCGCTTAATGAGTTGGAGCAGCTTCATGATAAGGAGGGCGTGTGGCGTCGTTGTATAAACAGTTGTTTAGCCAATGAGTATAAAGCAATTTTTAATAAAATTGATTACACCGTAATGCTTAAAGCGCCAAGCTTTAGTGATGTATTTACATGGAGACAAGAGCAAGAGCAAAAACTAATTGCTAAAGAAGGTGCAGGATCAGGCACAATGACTAATGCGCAGTTAGTGTGGTTTATTTCTCATTTTGAGCGTATTACACGCGAAAATTTAAATACTTTGAGCAGTAAAGCAAACGCACTGATTGAGCTTGATGCTAATCGCGATATAAGTGGGATGCATTTAATTAGCGATGACACCCTTCAGCCAATTATTTTTACCGATTTAGATGGCACTTTACTCGATCATAGCGATTACAACACCAGTAATGTGAGTGTGTTATTGCAACAGTTACAAAACGCACATATCCCAGTGGTGTTTAATACCAGTAAAACATTTTGCGAAGTGGTTGAAATTAAAAACGAATTAAACATCCAACAGCCTTTTATTGTTGAAAATGGCGCTGCAGTTTATATACCCGATCACTACTTTGAACTTAAACCGATTGGTTGTAAAAAAGTTGGCGCTTATTGGTGTTTTGCATTAGCTAAGCCTTTGTCGCGTTTATTAAGTGATTTAGAGTCGCTCGATTCTAAATACAAAGCGCATTATAAATTATTTAGTAACTTAACCGGTGAACAAATCTCTGAGTTAACAGGGTTGAGTGACGAACAAGCAAGGCGTGCGCAAACGCGAGACTACTCAGATCCACTTTATTGGTATGGCAATGATGACTTACTAAATACCTTTGTCGAAGATGTTAAAGCGCTTGGTTACGACATAAAAGTAGGAGGGCGCTTTATTCATATTGCCAAAAATACAGACAAAAGCGCTGCACAGCAGTGGTTAGTTAAGCAGTTTACCCATCACTTTAGAAAGCCTCTCACAGTCATAGCATTGGGCGATAGCGATAACGATAAGCAAATGTTAGAGCAAGCCAATATTGCCATTATTATTGCAAATCCGGCGAGCAAAAAACCGGTTAAATTGTCACATAACAAGGCACGCTATTCACAATCGCCAGCACCATTAGGTTGGATTGAAGAAATAACATCACTACCTTGTATTAACAGTATTTTAAGTATTACTGAGGAGCAAACATCTCATGGCTGATTTTTACCAAAATGGCGTAATTACTACATTACACAATATAGCTGACCGACCAATTGAAGAGCTAGAAAAAGAATTAATCGGGTTTAGTAAGCAGCGTCCAATGGGGCTTATATTACCATCGTTATTTAGCGAGTTAGAAGGCCCTGCGCTGCAAAATATAGTTAGCGAGTTGCGTGAAGTACCGTATTTATCGCAAATTACTATTGGCCTAGATAGAGCTGACGAAGCACAGTATCGCCATGCACTTGGTTTTTTTAAAGAGTTAAATCAAAACCACAAAGTACTTTGGAACGACGGCCCGCGCTTACAAGCTCTTGATAAAGAATTACAAGAGCTAGGCGTAGCGCCAAGAGAGCTTGGAAAAGGCCGAAATGTTTGGTACTGCATGGGTTATAAGCTAGCAACAGCAGAAGTAGAATCTATCGCGCTGCATGATTGCGATATTTTAACCTACGACAGAAGCCTACTTGCTCGCTTAATTTACCCCGTTGCGCATCCGCGTTTTAACTATGAATTTTGTAAAGGCTTTTACCCGCGTACAGCAAACGGAAAAATTAACGGCCGTGTATCACGCTTATTAGTAACGCCACTACTGCGTTCATTCAAAACTATATTAGGTAACCGCGACTATTTGGAATACATGGACTCATTTAGATACCCATTAGCAGGTGAGTTTTCGTTCAGGCGTGATGTATTAAACGACATTCGCATCCCAAGTGATTGGGGATTAGAAATTGGCGTACTAAGTGAAATGTATCGTAATTATTCACATAATCGTTTGTGCCAAGTAGATATCGCCGATAACTACGATCACAAACACCAAGCACTATCACTTGATGATCAAAGTGCTGGGTTATCTAAGATGTCGATTGATATAACCAAAGCTTTATTTAGAAAGCTAGCAACACAAGGCGTTACTTTTACCAGTGAAACTATTCGCTCACTCAAAGCAACGTATTACCGTATTGGTTTAGATTTCATAGAAACCTACCATAATGATGCAATAATGAATGGCTTAACGCTTGATGTGCATCAAGAAGAAAAAGCAGTAGAAATGTTTGCACAAAATATTATGAATGCAGGGCAACAATTTTTAGATAACCCAATGGAAGCGCCATTTGTACCAAGTTGGAACCGTGTTGTGTCAGCAATGCCAGATGTATTTGAGCGCTTAAAAGAAGCAGTGGAGTTAGATAACAAAGAATATAGCCAACCTAAAAAATAAATGTTCAGGTTAAGTAACTAAAAAATAAAAGGGGCGCATGTGAGCACAGTTAACGAACTATTTTTACAGCGGGTAGAGCAACATCTTCGAATAATTTATGAGGATGTTGAACTGCCCTTATCAATTGCTGAGCTTGCTCAGCAATTGATTAAGATTATTTTAGGCAGCAGTCCACTGCGCGACCCGACACCGCATACAAATAGGTGGGATGAACAAGATATAGTATTGATAGCTTATGGCGATTCAATTATTAAGCATGATAATAGTGATTTTGCGGTATCGAGCCCAATGGAAGCTCCGCTCAAAACACTACACCGATTTATAAAAGATCAATGCGATATGCAACTTAATGCGCTGCATATATTACCATTTTACCCGTACAGCTCAGACGAAGGCTTTGCAGTAATGAACTACGTGCAAGTTAACGAATCGCTAGGGGATTGGGGGGATATTCAAAACATAGCCAAAGATGTAAAGCTAATGGCTGATTTAGTAATTAACCATTGCTCAAGCAGAAGCGTATGGTTTGAGAATTTTTTAAACGATTTACACCCAGGTAAAGATTACTTTAAAACGGCAAGCTTAACTGATGATTTAAGCCAAGTTGTACGCCCGCGTACCTCATCGTTATTGAATACCGTAACAACGCCAAGCGGCGAAAAACACGTATGGTGCACGTTTAGTCACGATCAGGTTGATTTTGATTTTGGCAATCCCGATGTACTTAAAGAATTTGTGGGCATAATTCGGCATTATTTAGACAACGGTGTGCGCTTATTTAGACTCGATGCAGTTGCTTTTTTATGGAAGCAACTAAATACAAATTGTATTAACTTACCACAAACACATGAAGCCGTAAGGCTAATGCGCACGCTTATTGAGCATGTAGAGCCAAGTGTGGTCATAATTACCGAAACCAATATCCCAAATCAAGAAAACCTATCGTATTTTGGTAACGCCAATGAAGCGCATGCGATTTACAACTTTGCACTGCCACCATTATTGCTACACACTTTGTTAAGTGGTGATAGCACAGCACTTAAACACTGGATGATGAGTATGCCTCCGGCGCAAAACGGCACAGCCTACTTTAACTTTATAGCATCGCATGACGGAATTGGGCTTAGGCCAATTGAGGGTTTATTAGAACCTAGCGAAGTGGCTTCACTCGTAAGCACAACGATGCAATTTGGTGGGCGTGTTTCAATGCGTACCAGTAATGACGGCACACATACCCCGTATGAGCTAAACATTGCATTATTCGATGCGCTACAAGGAACACATAACGGCCCAGACAAATTTGGCCTTGAACGGTTTATGTGTGCACACGCAATTATGTTTGCACTTGAGGGAATACCAGGGCTTTATATCCATAGTTTACTTGGCACAACAAACGATTACGAGCGTTTTGAAAACTCTCAACACAACAGAGCCATTAACCGTCATCGTTGGCAAGAGTCAAAATTGTTAGCAGCGATTGGTGAAAAATACAGCCATCATCATAAAGTATTTATTGGTATTAAAGCGTTATTGGGTGTACGTAAAAAGCAAAGTGCGTTTCATCCTAATGCCACGCAGTTTACGCTGCATTTAGCGGGGGGATTATTTGGTTTTTGGCGACAAAGCATCGATCGAAAGCAAAGTATATTTTGTGTTTATAATATAAGCGATAAAGCACAAACCTTAATACTAGCCGATTTAAACCTAATTAATACGCAGCAATGGTTCGATTTAGTCGCAGTAAACACAATAGAAGAAGGGCAGCTAAATATTGAACTCGAGCCATATCAAAGCGTGTGGTTGAGCAACCTGCAGTAAATATTTTTAACGATTTAAATATAAAACTAACTGTAAAGGGGCTTTACAGTTAGTTTTAAGCCATTTCACTACCCGAGTTACTTTCTTTTCTATCCTTGATACAATCTGTATGTTTTTAACTTAGTAAGGTTGTTCATGAAGTCTTTTTATATATTTTTCACATTGTTATTTAGCTCATTAGCATTTGCTGATCAGCCTGTTGATCTCGAAATAAACATGAAAAACACAGGCCTTGCTTATAAACAAGCAGTACAAGCAACTGATCTAGTAGAATTTAATATCGCAATCGATAAGTTTATTAAGCTGGTAAAAGTAAGTAAAACAGCCAAATTTTATAAAGAGCCCGAACAGTCATTACAAGGCCTTGATAAAGTAATTGCTCAGGCTGAGCTTGCTAAAAATGCGGCTAATAAACAAGGGCTCGCAGAGGCGAAAGCATCATTAAAAAATATAGATGATTTACGTAAAAAATATCACAAACTACATGAGCCACCAGACTTTTTTGAATTATTGTTTGGTTCGTAATCTAGGCTCAAACTAAAAAATTATGTATTAGTAAATATTTTAACCAACATTTAGGTTATATAAGGAATAACAATGGAAATTTCAGTTTCAATGTTAGAAGGCCAAAAGCAAAGTGCAAAATTTGGCGATTTAGAAGTGATAAGCGATCAAAGTATTGCTGCGGGTGGGAGTGCCGAACACCCTGAACCTTTTGACTATTTTTTAGTGAGCATGGTGCTATGCGCAGGGTTTTACGCACGAAAATTTTGTGAACAACGTGATATTTCTACACAAGGAATGACGCTAACGCAAAACAATGAAAACGTTGATGACAATGGTAAAAAGTTATTTGCTATTGAAATTAACCTGCCAGAGGGTTTTCCTGAAAAATATAAAAAAGCCCTTATAGCTGCTGTTAATACGTGTACTGTTAAAAAAGTAATTCAGGCCATGCCTGAATTTTCAGTCATTGTAAAATAGTAACGTCCTAAAATTAGGTAGCTTAAATAAGCTACCTAATTATGTATTAATACCCCGCTGAGATTACTTCTTTTTCATCCCTTGAACGGCTTTAAAGCGAGGGTTGCTTTTACAGATAACAAATACACGGCCTTTGCGTTTAACTATCTGACAACCAGCGCGCTGTTTTGCACTTTTGAGTGAGCTAAGTACCTTCATTATTTTTCCTCTTTTTTACTCGTTGAAACACCTTTAAATCGACGATTAAACTGTGCAACACGACCATCTGTGGTTACGGTTTTTTGCTTACCTGTATAGAAAGGGTGTGAATCACTCGACACATCAATAGGCACATACGGATAAGTTTTACCGTCTACCTCAACAGTGCGGTTGGTTTTAATTGTTGAACCGATAATAAAATAAGAGTCGGCAGCGGTGTCGTGAAAAGCAACTACTTGGTAGTCAGGGTGAATATTTGGTTTCATAATGCGCCTCAGTAAATGATATGTGATAATATATCATTTAATTTAACGCATTTTTTTGTGCTTTGCAAATAGTTTTAAAAGCAGTGAAAAGCACCAGTTTGATGGCTATTTGTGCAAATAAATCAAAAAATAAGCACTTAGATTAAAAATGCTGGCTATTAGCGTTTAGGCTGTTATAACTATATTTAAGCTAATAAAAACGTTAAAACCGCATTTACAGTTGATCACAGAGGTAATGTATGAGCGACGCAGTACAACAACAAGAAAAAATAGATCAAGGGGTGATGGATACCCTAAGAGAGCGTGACCATAGTGCCTTAGCACATCAACTTAATCCTTTAAGTTGTAACCACAACGACATTGTTGAGTTATTGGCACAATATATGGCACTCAGTGAGCAAGACAATGATGAATTGTTTGACGATTGGTTTGATAATTTATCTAAAGAACAGCATACGGTATTAAAAGTTTTTGAAATTTATCGAGGTCAATATGAGCATCAAAACTAATATTGTTTTAGATGCTTAGTTTTACTCTAAATACGAATAATTTAACTTTATGATTAAAGCGTTATTAGACTAATATAAATTTACTCTCTGATTAAAGTTTGGTTATACCGAGCTAAATTAGTTTAATAATTTCAAGTTTTTAAGAAATTTTTGTTAAAATTAGTCAGTTAACAGGAGTCAACAGTGGCAGACATTAATAAGTTAGTAAATAATATAAAAACAATAGTGAAAGATAATCAAATACCGCTTAATAAACTAATGACACCTGACTTTATTAGCTCACATACAAAGTATAATGATTTTGATAGTTTATTGGCCGGAGGCGGTTTTGAAATAACGGATGAAAAACAATTTAATTTATTTCCTAGTAACGATTGGGAAGCGTACATAACTAGGCAAACGCAGTTTATATCATGGAGAGAGATGAGGATGAGAGCCATGGTTATTTATGTTGGTTATCAAATAACACTCGATGATTAATTTATTACCTTTATTATTTCTATTTTAAAAGATCACAAAGTTAGTTTTGGTTTTATAAAATCTAAAAAAGCGACAATACGAGACGAAACTGCGCTGTTTTTATAATAAACCGCTTGTATAATTTCACGATTATTTGGCCTCATAACCGCATTGGGTAGTAATTCAATAAGTCGCTTTTCATTTATGTCATTTCCAATCATAAAATCCGAAAGTAAAGCAATGCCTTGCCCTACTAAACATAATTGTCGTACTGTCTCTCCGCTACTCGCGCTCAGCGAATAGCTTAGTTTTAAAGGTTGAATTAACGGCCAGCTATTAAGTTTAGGTGAGTCGGTAAAACCAATTAATTTATGACTGGTTAAATCATTTATAGCATTAATTTTAGGGCTACTTTTTAAATACTCAGGGCTTGCGACTATACGCAGTTTACTATGGCCTAACTTACGAGCATGTAGGTTTGAGTCCTTTAAATCACCAATGCGTATGGCTAAATCGGTTTTATGTTCAAGTAAATCAATAATGCTGTCGTGTGAGGTTATATCAAGCGTTATGTGCGGGTATTGCTTAGCAAATTCGCCAATTAAAGGCGTAAGTTGGTGTAATACAAAAGGGCTTGCCGCATCTATTCGCAGCTTGCCACTTGGCGCTTGTTTTAAAAGCTTTATGGCTTCTTCACCGGTATAAAGCGTATTTAATCCGTCGCGCGCATATTTTATAAAAGTATGGCCTTCTTCGGTAAGTTCTAATCGGCGTGTTGTTCTGTTTAGTAAAGTGCATTGCAGTGTATTTTCAAGGCGTGATACAGCTCGCGACACTTTAGCCACCTGTTGATCGAGCAAATTAGCCGCCCCTGAAAAGCTTCCGCAATCTACTACCGTTATAAACGTTTCTAAATCTTCAGTTTTTGAATGAACAGCCATAAATATACCAACACCATCTTTGTATTATTAACAAAAGTATTTTGTCACTAATGCTATTTTTTGCAAACGATATTTTAGCCAAACTACATTCTTCAAATATTAATGAGGATATAACTATGCCATTGGCTTTGTGGGCGCTTACCTTAAGCGCATTTGCAATAGGAACAACTGAGTTTGTAATAGTGGGATTAGTACCCACCATTGCAAACGACTTAGGCGTAAGCCTACCTTCAGCGGGTTTGCTTGTAAGTTTATATGCGGTTGGCGTTGCTATTGGTGCACCGGTGCTAACCGCTTTAACGGGTCGTTGGAATCGTAAAGTGGTATTAATAAGCTTAATGGGCTTGTTTGTATTGGGCAACTTACTTGCTTGGCAAGCGCCAAGTTACGAAACATTAATACTTGCGCGTATTTTAACGGGGCTTGCCCATGGTGTGTTTTTTTCAATCGGATCGATGATTGCCACAAGTCTAGTAAGCAAAGACAAAGAAGCCAGTGCAATTGCCATTATGTTTACCGGGCTTACTGTAGCACTCGTAACTGGTGTGCCACTGGGTACATGGATTGGACAACACTTTGGTTGGCGTGCAACGTTTTTAGTTGTGTCGGTATTAGGTTTAATTGCATTAATCGGCAGCTCTATTTTAGTGCCAAAAAACTTAAAACAATCAATACCAGCCACGTTTAAAGAGCAACTACAAGTAATCGTAAAACCGCGTTTATTACTCGTGTATTTAATGACGATATTGGGCTACGGCGGCACGTTTACAGCGTTTACTTATTTAGCACCTATTTTAGAGCAACAAACAGGCTTTGCGCCTTCGGCTATTGCCTTAATAATGCTTGTTTACGGCGTATCGGTAGCGGTAGGTAATATTTGGGGTGGAAAAATGGCCGACAAACGCGGCCCAATTAGCGCACTGAGCATTATATTCAGCGCTTTGAGTATTATTTTACTGATATTTACTTTTACGATGGAATCAAAAATTGCTGCTGTACTTACTATTTTAGTCTGGGGCGCATTTGCTTTTGGTAATGTGCCAGGCTTGCAACTTTATGTAGTAAAGCAAGCACAAAAGCACACGCCAAATGCGGTAGATGTTGCATCAGGTTTAAACATAGCCGCATTTAATATTGGTATTGCACTTGGCTCAATTATTGGTGGTAGCGTAGTAGAGAGCATGACCCTGCAAGACACAGCATGGATAGGCGCTGTTATCTCTGTTTTAGCACTCGGTGTTACACGCTACAGCGGTATGCTTGATAAACGTGAAATTCAGCAAGCATAAAGTCTTAGCTGTTAAGATTGAAACTAAAATTAATGACCTCATACCTGTTATGAGGTCATAGATTTTTAAGTGACGACACAAAAGAAGTAAAAGGTGTATTTCGTAAAGCTTTAAAAGAGCTTGTTTTTAACCGATTATTTTATAAGGATAAACCATGACAAAACGTGTAATAGAAATGCCAGAACTAGGTATGGGAACATTCCGCTTAGAGGGCGACACTGCCTATAACTCAGTAAAAATGGCACTCGAAGTTGGGTTTCGCCATATTGATACCGCACAAATTTATGGCAACGAAGAGCAAGTAGGCCAAGCTATAAAAGACAGCAATATTCCGCGCAGTGAAATATTCTTAACCACCAAAGTGTGGAATAACAAATTAAATAAAAGCGACTTTATCCCAAGCGTTAAAAAGTCACTTGAAAAGCTACAAGTTGATTCGGTCGACTTACTACTAATTCATTGGCCATCGCCTGCTAACGACGAGCCAATGAGTGAATACCTCACTGAATTACTAAAAGCGAAGCAACTTGGTTTAACTAAGCACATTGGTGTATCAAACTTCACCATTGCAAACTTAAATGAAGCAATGCAAACGCTTGACTCGCGTGAAATATTTACCAATCAGGTTGAGGTTCACCCATATTTAACTAATACTAAATTACGCGCATTTTGTGCTCAGCACGATATACATGTAACTGCGTATATGCCATTTGTAGTAGGCAAAGTACTTAAAGATCAAACCATTATCGACATTGCTAACAAGCACGATGCAAGCCCAGCACAAGTTGTTTTAGCATGGGTTAACGCCAACAGCATGACGACAATTCCATCATCAACTAAGCGCAAAAATTTAGAAGATAACTTTAACGACCACGTTAAATTAGATGATGAAGACATAGCTCGCATTGATGGCCTAGATTGTGGCGACCGCCAAGCAACACCAGACTTTGCGCCGCAGTGGGATCAGTAAACTTACCTCAAACGCAAAGTTAAACTAAATATTTTAAGGTGTAGATTATCTACACCTTAACTTTTAAAAAGGAATACACATGTTAACGGTTATAGCGGCACTGTCGTGCAAAAATATTGATGCAGATGTAATTCTTACAGCACTTGAAAACTTACAAAAGTCATCGCGCCAAGAAGTAGGGTGCTTACGTTATGAACTATCGGTAAAAAGTGATGATGAACATACCGATTACGTTGTTAGCGAACAGTGGGCGTCTGACGAGCACTTTGAAGCGCATAAAAACGAGCCACACTTTAAAGCGTTTGGTACGCAAGTTACTGGACTTTTAACCAATAGTAGTATTGATGTATATAAATCAATTGGTTAGATTCTTTTTATAGTGCCTTTTGTGGTATGTATTAAAATACTTAGCTAAATTACGTGTAACCAAGTAAATACTCAAATAGGTGCTGTTAACTTACATCACCTTTTTATTTTTTCACTCTAACCTGCCTCTAAAATACTCAACTTCCCCAATATATCAATGCAACCTAATAGGACTCTTTTTATGAATTCGTAGTGTGTCGAAATCTAAGATAGTTTTGTAGTGAACGCCAAATTTTATGATAATAGAAAACCTACTTGGCCCACCTGTTTTAGTTGATAATTCATATGGTTTTGCTCTTACTAATGCAAATTGATGATTCTTCTGTTAGCTTAGCAACTGACCTGAAGCTAGGTGGAAAACATGTGGCTCCTTCTTTAGTTGTTGAACTAGGCAAAGAAGCAAGTAACAATATTGATGCTAAAGAGCTTTCAGTTTTAGTAAGCAAATCAAGTAACTAATAAGTTAAAAATTAGGAATATAATTAATGAGAAACTCAAGAAATGAGATAGTAAAATATGGAGTCTCTTTTGGTACAGCTCTAGCAATTGCTATTTCATGGAGTGCTAACGAGTCTGTGTTATGGGCAATTTTGCATGGTTTTTTATCTTGGTTTTATGTTATTTGGCATGTAATTACGCGATAAGTGCTTTCGCGTGTGCACTGATTGATTATGTAGACTGCGGTCAATGTGAATACTCGAGCAATTACCATCTAAAACGATTAAGTTAAAAATATAAAAGGAATAATTAATAATGAAAGGTGCTGGTGGAAGCTCTGGTGGTATTGGGCATTTTTTTATTGGTTTGATTATGATGTGCGGTGGCTTTTACATGCTGCTTAACGCAATTTCGGTGACCTCTAATTTTGGACTAAGTTCTCGCATTTATAGTGTTAATGCTTTAGGTGGCTTTGGCGTTACAGGCGGCATGGTTATGATCCCGTTTATTTTTGGTGTGGGCCTAATTTTTTATAATTCTAAAAACATTTTAGGCTGGGTGCTATCGCTTGGCTCGTTAACAGCACTAATATTTGGCGTTATATCGAGTGTTCGATTTAGTATGCGAACTATGACGTCGTTTGATTTGATTGTTATTATAATTTTAGCGTTTGGTGGCTTAGGGCTGTTTTTACGTTCGCTTAAATCTGTTGATACTTAACTAATTACCACGCTTTGTTTTAAATACAATTTTAACTAGAGGCATTTAACATGATGTTCCAATGCCTAAACTAATATATTAATAATATAACCCTTCCTATTTACTGTTTAACCAGTAACGTATTTTAAAGAGATTTATGTGAACAACTCAATACAGCTAAAACTAATTGCTACTCATTTATTAGCACAAAGAGAAGAGAACCCAGCGCGTTCAAACTTTCCCAAAGAGTTAGTACTAGACTCGACTGACGATGCGATAGAAGTACAAAAGTTGATGATTTATTTAAATGATCAAACTGTATATGGCTGGAAGTGTATGCTGCCTTTAGATGATGGCTCAATTATATTAGCGCCTCTTTTACATGCACCTATAAAACAAGCTGAAAATTGCCCACTGTATACAACAAACAATAAAGCGCTTATTGAACCAGAAATTGCATTTATTTTACAAAGCGATTTACCGAGTAATAATACCTATACAAATGAAGACGTGGATACTGCATTTGCCAGCGCCCACTTGGCACTTGAGCTTATTCAAAAAAGATTTGATGAAGACACTCCATGCACTCACATTGAAAAGCTGGCTGATGGTTTATCTAATCAAGGCGTGTATTTAGGTCCACAAATAGATAAAGCCAAAGCGTATAACGCAAGTACTGTAAATATAAACGTTAAGCAAACTGAGCTGGAGTTAAATTTAGCGGGTGTGCATCCTGCAGAACTTGCGCAGCTTCCACTTTATTGGGCTGTTAATTACTTATCAGCAAAGGGAATTAACTTAAAAGCAGGGCAAGTGTTTATAACTGGTTCTTACTGTGGTGTGGTTGAGCTTAATACTAATGAGCAAACATGTATTACATATGAAGATTTAAATACACTTAATGTGACATTTTTATCCCATTAAGCGAAGTACTCATTTTAATGGTCATAATTAAACAACCCACTAATTAGTGGGTTGTTTTATTAGGCTAAATTTTAATTATTTGATTTTAGAGAGTAATGCAGGGTTTATTACGAGATTTCTTACACCGTGAGCATGATCTTCATTAAAGGTATTACTTTCACACCACTTACCTACACTGTTTATATCTACTTTTGCTACTTTTGGTTTAACTGACCATGTTACTTGGAAAGGAGAGCCTGCCTCATTGTAACCAGGGCCAGTGGTAGAGCCGGTATAAATAACTGCTTCACCAGTATTAGTAAGTGCATTCGCTGCTTGGTAATAGCCATTAACCGATGACACGTTACTTATTTCGTTAAAATCAAGCGCGTTTGCATCGTTTACTAATACGTATACTTGCGCTTCAACACGTAGTTGCGGATTTTTAATCGAATCACTCAAACAACTACCCAGTGTAGGGCCAGGTTTAACCATTGCACTGCTATGCACATTGTGAACTTCAATGGTGTCGCCTACTGAAAGAGCGCCGTGTTCGCTCGGACAAATCTTTATTTTTGTAGGTTTGCTCTCATTTTTAGTTAAAGAGCCTGAATACACATAGCCACTTTGATAGCCATGACCATCGCCATTGCCTGCATATTTACTAAACTCGCCGCCGGCGTGTTCTGCATTTTTATGAAAATGGATATTGCATAAGTTCATTTGTGATGAAGCAGGCGCATCAGAAAATATTACTGTATTCTCGCCTTTATGATTATCAATATTACGCGGAGATTGAGGGCCAAAACCTTTATTAATTGTGTTTTTAGCAAGTGCGGCGCGCTGTGTTTTTACTACGTCATCGCTTACGTTCTCGTGGTTAGCTTTAGCAAGCGTATTAAAAGAAAGAATTGTGAGTGCAGCAGAAATTAAGCTTATTTTTGTTTTCATTGTCATTGAGTCAGTGCCTTTATTAAGGTGCTTTATTGCGAATTTTCGCTCGTTTAGTACGTGATAGTTACGTTAATAGATCTCATTTAATCTAAAAATAATCCTAAAATAGTAAATAATCAACTTAATATAATGTTATTTAATAGACAAATCATACTTTAAAACAAGTGCATCAATGTAGCGAGTGCGTAATGTGCTTTGCTTTTCATGATCGGCACCATGACTCAGTGCACGGTTTAAAAGCTTCATAGCGGGATGTAAGTAAGAACGCTCGTCTTTGTCTAAACTCGCTTTACTTCGTAGTTCGGTAATATCGTCTACAACTAAGCGACCAATATCAACAGCGACTATTTCGTCTATTAATCCATTTTGAGTAAGTACGCCGTATTTACTGCATAAAAATTGTTGCCAGACTTGTTGTAAGTGCTCGTCTATTTCGCAGCCAAATAACTCTTCATTAAATTCAAACCCTTGCTGAGCTAATTTAGTCAAAATGGCAATGTATTGTTGTGCAAAGTAATTAAAAGCATGGCTTGATGATTCTATTTTTTGTTTTATTAAACCTTGCCCCCAATTTACACAGCCGCGTGGGTAGTAATCGTCATACTCTTCGCATTCATACAAACCGGAATATGAACTACAACTAAGTTGACTTTTAATACAATAACTTGGTTTGGGGAAAACACTTTGCTCTTGCCAAGTTAAAAGCATGTCTGAATCTATATTTAATGCTTGGCATAGTTCATCGGTGTTATAAAAATGAGTTGCTAAGTAGTCAGATAAACGCATAAAGCCTCTGGTATCGTTAAAATACAAATACTGTTTATATATACAGTGTTTTATTTTGAATTAACAAACTCAATAACACAAGGTATTTTATAATTAAATATGCGCTTACACCTCCAAAAGTACTGGCAAATATGTTACAAATAGCGCAAGTTTTATAAATAATGAATTTTTATGCGCACCCTAGAACAAATTAAACAAGCAAGCCTTATTACAGCGATTAAAACGCCATACTTAGCAAACGGTGAAATAGACCTAGCAAAGTACGATGAACTCGTTGCAATACAAATTGCAGCGGGCGTTGATGGCATTGTAGTCGGTGGCACAACAGGCGAAGGCCAGTTAATGAACTGGGAAGAGCATTTAATGCTTATAGCGCACAGTGCAAACAAGTATGGCGACAAACTGGTTATTGTTGGTAATACCGGTAGTAACAACACCCGTGAAGCGATTAAAGCAACTAAATATGGCTTTGCCAGCGGTATGGATGCAGCACTGCAAATTAACCCGTACTACGGACGTACGTCAATCGCGGGTGTTAAAGAGCACTTTAAGCGTGTGTTAGATATTGGCCCAGCCTTTATTTACAACGTAGCAGGGCGCACAGGTCAAGACCTAACACCTGATATTATTGAGCCACTTGCAAAGCACGAATATTTTATTGGTGTTAAAGAGTGTGGCGGCAATGAACGCATTGCCCATTATGAGCAACAAGGTATTGCATGTTGGTCGGGTAACGATGACGAAAGTCACGATGCACGCCACACACATAAAGCGCACGGTGTTATTTCGGTTACTTCTAACTTAATACCTGGGTTATTTCGCCAATTAATGGATACTAAAAATAACGAGCTAAATACTTCGTTACAACCATTAATGAACTGGTTGTTCTGTGAACCAAACCCGATTGCTATTAATACCGCGTTGATGATGACAGGTGCAGTAAATCCAGTATTTAGATTACCGTATTTACCGCTTAGCGATGAGCAACAAAAAATCGGTTTGCCATTAATAAATCAACTTAACGAAAGTGATGTAGTAGGCGGTAAGGCTGACTATATAGATATAAAAAATATTGCTCTACTTTCTTAGTAATATGAGCCAGTACTGAATGATTTTAGTTACTGGCTTTTATTTAATGATTATTTACTTTTATTGCTAATATCGGTAAAATTCTCGTCCTTATAATTAATAAAATATGTATATCTGTGAAATTTGTTGTTGAAGAACTCGCTATATGGATAAAGCCTGAACAGCGACAAATAAAAGAGAGTAATTGGTTTGATTCCTCCGTATTAAATCTTAGTTGGGTGCCTGCTATGCAGCGACGCCGCATGACTCCTTTTATTAAAATGGCGCTCTTTAGTGCCCATCAAGTAAGTGCTCAAGGTAGCTATATTAATTTACCGAGTGTTTTCTCTTCTCGCCACGGCGATTTTCACAAAACGTCTAACTTACTTGTTGATGTAGTAAATGATCAGCCTTTGTCGCCAACTGGTTTTGGGTTAAGTGTGCATAATGCGGCTTCAGGACTTTTTGGGATAATACAGGGTAATACAAGTGCTACAAATGCAATTTCGGCAGGCGCTGAAAGCTTTATTTATGCACTCGTAGATGGCGTTGTACGCCTTATTGATAGTGAACAGCAATATATATTAATAGTCCATACCGATGAAACCCTCCCTGACATTTACGTGCAGTTCGCTGATGAACAGCAAATAGCACACTCTATTGGTTTAATAATCAGAGCCCCGCAAGAAGGCGAACCTCATTTTAGTTTAAATAAAGTATTTAATACGGGCATGGAAAAAAGCGACTTACCAATGAGTATCCAATGCGCTAAAGCTTTGTATGAGCGCAGCAATATATTACTTGTTCATAACGCGCTTGAGCACGATTGGCAGCTTACGTACCATGCTTAAAAATGCACAAAGGCTATGTGGATTGTTTTGGCGAATGATTACTACTGCATTTTGCTTTTCAGTTTTTGGAATTGGTGGTTTAGTATTAGCCTTTATTATTTTTCCCGCTCAGCGTTTATTTGAAAATGACTCAGTTAAACAAAAGCTTAAAGCTCGAAAAACAGTGCATTACTGCTTCAAATTGTTTGTTAGTTTAATGCATTTACTGGGGGCTATTCGGTTTCATGTTAACGATAAAGCACAAATTGAAAGCTTAAAAGGACAATTGATATTAGCCAACCATCCTTCTTTAATTGATGTTGTTGTTTTAATTTCGGTGATAAAAAACGCAGATTGCGTAGTAAAGGCGCATTTATTTAAAAACCCTTTTGTGCGCGGCGTTATTAAAAGCACAGGCTATATAAGTAATGATGATCCGCAAGAGTTATTACGAGAGTGCGAGCAAAGTTTACAAACGGGTAATAACTTAATTGTATTTCCTGAAGGGACACGGACAGAGCCTCACAAAAAATTAAAGTTTAAACGTGGCGCTGCAAATATTGCAATTAGATGTAATGCGCCTATCACTACTTTTTTAATTAAAATGAAACCAAACACTTTAACCAAAGGCACTCCTTGGTATAAAGTCGCGCCATATCAGGCGCATTTTACAATGAGGCTTACGAGCCAGCAGTTTAATTGTGCAACGTACGACAGCGATATGCCTGCAATGCAATCACGCCAATTGACTAAAGATTTACAACATTATTTTACACAAGAGCTAAAAAATATATGAGCGAATTAAAAGAACAAATAAAACAACTGATTATCTCAAGCCTTGACCTTGAAGACATGACCACTGCTGACATTAAAGACGATGACGCTTTATTTGTAGATGGGCTAGGGCTAGACAGCATAGATGCGTTAGAGCTTGGCCTTGCGATAAAAAAGCAATTTGATGTGAAAATAGATGCAAATTCTGAGCAAACTAAAGCGCACTTTGCCTCAGTTAATTCTTTAGCAAAATTTATTGAACAAGCACGTTCTTAATATATAAAAGTAGGAAGAAAAATGAAAACCGCTGCTGAAATTTATGATGTATTACACGGCATTTTAGAAAACGAATTTGAAATAGACCCAGAAGATATTAGCTTAGAGGCTAACCTATACCAAGATCTTGATTTAGACAGTATTGATGCAGTTGACTTAGTTGTGAAATTAAGAGAAATCACAGGTAAAAAAATTGAGCCTGATGCCTTTAAGCTTGTGCGCACAGTGCAAGATATAGTCACTGAAATAGAAAAGTTAGTTAACTAATACTATGTTAAAAGCAGTTTTAACAACGTTAATTATGATTTGCTTGGCTTGCTACCCTATTATTGTGTACGTAGGCCTTACGCGTTTTAATAGTCAGATTATTACAGTATTACTGCTATTTTTACTCGGGCTTAGACTTTGGTTAAGCAGAGCCTTGTTTGATAAAATGCCGTGGTTAAAGCCCGCTACATTTTTAGCAGCCATTACTATTTTGATTTCCAAGGTAATGGATAGCGACTTAGGGCTGCGTTTGTATCCCGTAATCATTAATTTAGTTATGTTAGTTGTGTTTGCGTATTCTTTGTATAAAGGGCCTTCTATTATTGAAACCTTTGCGCGCATTACTGAGCCCTCACTTGATGAAAACGCTCTGATTTATACAAAAAAAGTAACGCTAGTGTGGTGTCTGTTTTTTGTATTAAACGGTGGTATTGCCCTGTACACCAGTATTTTTAGTAGCCTAGAAACCTGGGCTTTTTATAATGGTTTTATTGCTTACTTAGCTATGGGCACATTGTTTGCTATAGAATGGTTAGTCAGACAAAAAGTAAAAAGGAACGCCGGTGTTTGATGCTTTTCAAAGTAATGCAATAAGAACATGTTTTAATCATACTGATAATGATATTTCTGAGCGCGAGTTTGTTAGTGATATAAATGAGGTTTTAGCAAAACTATCAACGTTAAACGCTACATCATCGGTTGTTTTATACACCACAGACGCCTACAAATTTTCCGTGTACTTATTTGCTTTGGCATTACACGGAAATACAGTGATTTTACCGCCTAATGGGCAACCTGAAACGTTAAACTCCTTGCTTAAACAGACGCCGTTTTTTATTGGTGAGTCTGAATTAATAGCTGATTTAGCGGCTGATTTTTTAGATGTAAGCACTTTAGCCAATCAACCTCACTTTGTATTCATTGAAACAATTAATTGGCCTGAAGAAGGTACAATCGTTTTTTATACGTCGGGCTCGTCGGGTAAAGCAAAGCCAATTGTAAAAACGTGGCAGGTAATAAATAAAGAAGTAAATACATTAATTAACAGCTACGCACTGATTGATAATCCTATTTTTATAGCAAGTGTTTCGCATCAGCATATATACGGTTTACTGTTTAGGTTACTGTGGCCATTACGTGCAGGGAAAGTTGTTAATACAGAACTACTACATTACCCCGAGCATGTAGCTAAAAAGCTTAGGTTATTTAAAAAAGTAGTGTTTGTTTCAAGCCCAGCGCAGTTAAAACGGTTATGTATCGATAATGTATTAGTGAATGATAAGTCTCATTTACAATGGATATTTTCATCAGGTGGACCGCTACTAAATGAAGATGCCATTTCGTTGTTTACGCAATTAAATAAACCAGTCACACAAGTTTTTGGTAGTACCGAAACAGGTGGTATTGCATATCGACAAGTTACATCACATGAAAAAGTTAGCCTTTGGCAGCCTTTCTCGGGTATTAAAGTACGGGCTTTGGATGATCAGCGTTTAATTTTAACCTCTCCACTTGTTCGCGACAAAAATTACCCTTTAGATGATCGAGGCGAAGTACTTAAAAATGGTCAATTTAGATTATTAGGTCGATTCGACCGAATTATAAAATTAGAAGAAAAACGATTAAGTTTAGATGAGCTAGAACTACATTTGTGTACTAGTGAGTGGGTAAGTGAAGCTAAAGTAATCGCCTTGCCTGGTGAGCGATTAATTGTAGGGGCTATTGTTGTGCTTACGCATAAAGGGCAGATGCTCTTTAATGGTGACGGTAAGCTAGCTACAAATAATTTATTAAAAGCGCATGCATTAGCGCGCTTTGAGCGAATTTGTATCCCTAAAAAGTGGCGTTTTGTAGAGCAATTACCATACAACTCACAGGCAAAGTTAAATTTAAAAGCATTGGAGAGTCTTTTTGCAAAAGTTGACTAAAACACAGCCTGATTTACTGTCTTGTGAAAAAGCAGAGCAAAAGTATAAATTAAGCTTACTAGTTCCTCATGATTTAGATTATTTCAAAGGACACTTTACGGATGGCCCAATACTCGCAGGTGTTGTGCAATTAGACTGGGCTGTGGCTGCAATTTGTAAATATTATAAGGTTCAGCAACCTGTTAAAAATGTTGAAGTATTAAAGTTTCAGGTAGTGATTACCCCAGGTATAACAATCGAATTATTGCTTGAGCAAAAAGCAGAGAATAAATACACTTTTTCGTATAATTCAAATAAAGGACAGCATGCATCTGGCCGTGTTGTTTTTGATAGCCTAATAAATGAATAACTTTTGTATTGTTATCCCAAATTATAATCATATTACGGTTATTGATGATGTACTGAGCCAATTATCGTCATTTAATCTTCCTATTATTATGGTTGATGACGCAAGCAACGCCGAAGCTAAAAATGTATTCAGTAACCTTGATGCAAAATACGCGCAGTTGAGTGTAGTTACCCACGACGATAATCAGGGCAAAGGCGGCGCGGTACAAACAGGCTTAAAGCAGGCACATAAGCTAGGTTTTTCACATGCGATACAGGTTGATGCAGATGGGCAGCATGATTTAGCTGACATTAAAAAACTAATTGCACTTTCAAATGCTCAGCCTAAAGCGCTTATAAGTTGTTGCCCAATATATGATGACTCAGTGCCTAAACACCGTTATTTAGCACGTTATTTAACGCATGTGTGGGTATGGATTGAAACGTTAAGTTTTACAATTGTAGATTCAATGTGTGGCTTTAGAGTGTATCCGCTTGAGCAAAGTACAAAGCTAATTGATGAGGTATCGCTTGGAAAACGCATGGATTTTGACCCCGAAATTTTAGTGCGTTTATATTGGCGCAATGTGCCTTTTGTATTTTTACCTAGCCAAGTAATTTACCCCGAAAATGGGCTTTCTCATTTTCAGCCATTACACGATAACGTGCGTATTTCGTGGTTACACACCCGCTTGTTTTTTGGAATGTTGATTCGCTCTCCTGTGTTAATTTGGCATAAATTAAAGAGGCGTTATGGCGGCTAAACACTGGTCTAAAATGCAAGAGCGCGGTAATTTCTTAGGTATTCAAATACTGTTATTTGCTCATGAATTACTGGGTAGAAAAGGGCTGTGGATTGTTTTGTTTCCTGTGGTTTTTTATCTTTTTTTAACAGGAAAAGTAGCGCGTGTAGCATCTAAAGTGTTTTTAGAGCAAGTTAATGTTTACCAAGGCTGCAAACAACCTGTTACGTTTAAAATGCAATTAACGCACTTTTGCAGTTTTGCAGATAGCGCATTAGATAAAATTGATGCTTGGCTTGGGCGAATAACTCAACGTGATATTAAATACACGAATGAGCATTTATTTGCTGAGCTAGATGAGCAAAATCAAGGGGCTATTTTTATAGGTTCCCACTTGGGTAATTTAGAGGTGTGCAGGGCACTTAGCCAGCACCGCAGCAGTAAAAAAATAAATGTACTGGTGTTTACCCATCACGCTGTTGAATTTAATAAAATGCTTAAAAAGATTAACCCAGATGTGTCGGTTAATTTAATACAAGTGACTGATATGGGGCCTGACTTAGCTATTTTACTAAAAGAAAAAGTAGAGCAGGGAGAAATAATCGTTATTGTTGGCGACAGAACAAGCACAACAACGGCTTCTCGGTCGGTACAGGTACCATTTTTAGGCAAAAATGCCCCATTTTCACAGGGGCCTTTTATATTAGCCGCGCTGCTTGATTGCCCTGTTTACTTTTTGTTTTGTTTAAAAGATAAAAAAAGCAAAAAGTATCAAGTGATATTTGAACATTACAGCCAATCATTAAAAATGCCTCGACGAGAGCGACAGCAGGCGCTAACACTTATTATTACTGACTATGCACAGCGTTTGAGTTATTACGCAGCTTTATATCCTTATCAGTGGTTTAATTTTTACGATTTTTGGAAAAGTGATCAGCAGGTAGTGCGCGATCAATCAATGGAGAACAAGTGTGACTGAACAAAATATACAGCTTTTTGGCAATCAGCGATTATCAATTGAAGATATTGTTCGAGTTGCCTTTAATGAAACACAAGTGCAATTAAATAGCTGTGAAACTTTTAGCGTTAAAATTAATAGCGCTTTGCGTTTTTTAGACACACTTTTAAAAGAAGATGGCGTAATTTACGGCGTTACTACTGGTTACGGTGATTCTGTAACGGTGGCTGTACCCCTTGATTTAGTTGATGAATTACCTCTGCATTTAACTCGCTTTCACGGCTGTGGACTCGGGGATGTATTTAATAAAGTGCAAGGGCGTGCAATTTTAGCGACCCGCTTAACATCACTTTCACAGGGCTACTCTGGTATTAGCTGGGAAATGCTGCACCTACTTAAAGATTACTTAAATAACGATATAGTGCCAGTGATCCCGCAAGAAGGGTCAGTAGGTGCCAGTGGCGATTTAACACCGTTATCTTACGTTGCAGGTGCGATGGTAGGCGAGCGTGATGTGTTTTACAAAGACCAAGTACGTAACAGTGCAGAAGTTATGAAAGAAGTTGGCTTAGAACCACTAACACTAAGGCCAAAAGAAGGTCTTGCCGTTATGAATGGCACAGCGGTAATGACTGCATTAGCGTGTTTAGCGTTTGATAGGGCTAATTACTTAGCTAAACTGGCGAGCCGTATTACTGCATTATCAAGTTTAGCGCTTAAAGGAAATAGCCATCATTTTGATGAGATATTATTTTCAGTTAAGCCACATCCTGGGCAGCAACAAATTGCACGTTGGATAAGAGAAGATTTAAACCATCACGATCACCCTCGTAATGCAGACAGACTTCAAGATAGGTATTCAATCCGTTGTGCACCCCATGTTATTGGTGTTCTGCAAGACAGTCTGCCGTTTTTTAGGCACATGATAGAAAACGAGCTTAACTCAGCAAACGATAACCCAATAATTGACGGTCAAGGTGAGCATGTCTTACACGGTGGGCATTTTTACGGAGGCCACATTGCAATGGCAATGGATAGCATGAAAACAGCCGTTGCAAACCTTGCTGATTTAGCCGACAGACAAATCGCTTCTTTGGTTGATACCAAGTACAACAATGGGCTACCTTCAAACTTGTCTGATAGTGCACCAGAGCGCCGTTATATTAATCATGGTTTTAAAGCGGTTCAAATTGGCTGTAGTGCTTACACAGCAGAGGCATTAAAACTAACCATGCCGGCCAGCGTTTTTTCTCGCTCTACGGAGTGTCATAATCAAGATAAAGTGAGTATGGGAACTATTGCGTCTCGCGATTGTTTACGTATTTTACAGCTAACAGAACAAGTATTAGCAAGTACGTTATTAGCAAGTATTCAAGGTGTTAGATTGCGTATAAAACAAGGCGATCTTGAGTTTTCGACTTTAACGCAAGATATGCAAAACATGTATACCGATATAACTGATTACTTTGAAAACCTCACTGAGGATAGACCAATGGAAGCCGTGCTAAGGCAAACAATAGGGTATATTCAAACTAAACGTTGGGCGTTGTATGAATAGTAAAGGTGCATTATTAACGCATGTGGTAGAAATTGAAATTCCATTTCATGACTGCGACCCAATGAATGTTGTATGGCATGGTAATTACCCACGTTATTTAGAAGTAGCGCGCTGCGAGTTACTGCGTTTATTTGATTATGATTACCCACAAATGCATGAGTCGGGCTACGCGTGGCCTATTGTTGATATGCAAATAAAGTATATTGCCTCAGCGGTATTTACTCAAAAAATTAAAGTAGCGGCTTATTTAAAAGAATTCGAGAATCGACTACGGATTGACTACGTAATCACTGACTCGCTAACTAATAAGCGCCTTACTAAAGCCTCAACCACGCAAGTTGCGGTTGAGATCAGCTCCAAAGAAATGCAATTTGAATCACCCGCTATTTTATTTAATAAGTTAAAAGCAGTTTTGAATTAAATTTTTATTTTATAGGCGATTAAATGAATTTTTTAAAATGTTTTACATTGAGCATTGCCATTAGCTTTTTGCTGTTTTGCTCTGTAGTAAATGCAGCAGCTATTAAAGGTGAGTTTAAGCAATATAAGCAATTTAATGGATTTGCTAAGCCTTTTATTTCGTCGGGTGTTTTTTCGTTAATTGACGAAAAACTAATTTGGCAAGTGAAAATGCCTGTTGAGAGTATGCTCATAATAGAAAACGGCAAAGTGCTTGCACAAAATGCCAATGGTGAGTTAATACCACAACCCGGTAGCGAGCAATTTGTAGGATTACTGAGTGACTTACTTAGCGTAAATATGAGTGCGCTGGAAACACGTTTTGACATTGCTAAAATGCAAGACGACTGCACACAGTTAACACCAAAAGAAGCGATGCTACAGCAATTATTTAGTGATTTTATTTTATGTAATACTGCTAAGCAAGTGAGCAGTATTACACTAAATGAGCACTCAGGAAATAACACAAAAATTGAGTTTACTTATCCCAAATAAAATTATGTTTTTAAATAATGCAGTGGTTAATTAAGGGAATAGTGCAGTGACAAAACGAATTACCGTTATTGTAGGGTGGTTTAGCAGTTTAATTTTACTTTTTGCTGCAGCTTTTTGGCTGTCTAAACCAACGTTTAGCGCCGATATGTTTAGCTTATTGCCAAAGTCGCACTCCCAAATTGCACATGCGGAAGATGTTTTTTTTCAGCAAAATGCTAACCGTGTTATGTTCTCGTTTGCAGGAAATAATAAAAATAAAGCATTTGATGATTTCCAAAAATGGCTCGACGATAATGCAATTAAAAGCACATTTAACTTTCCGTCCGTTAACGATTTAGCGCAAACATTCTCACCTTTCAAACATGCGTTATTAAGTGAGACTTACAAACAAACATTAAGCAAAAAAACAACGTTTGAACATTATTACCTTGCGCAATTAAATCAGTTAGGCAACCCATTTGTAAGTGCTACTTTAAGCAAAGATACAAGTTTGAGCTTAGCGGCATTTATAGAAGATAACTTAAAACAAAGCCAACTGTTTACGCTTGAACAAGGTCGTTTAACTCGACGTTTAAAAGGCGTTGAATACCGTGTCATTTTGGCAAACTTAGCGCCTGAAAATTTAGGGGTTAATAAATCAATTGATTTAGCTGGCTCGATAATTAAACAGATCAATATACTTAATAAAACCTACCCTGATTTAAGCATTACTTACTCTGGTGTGCTATTTCATACGGCTGAAAATGCTAAACAAGCTAAATACGAGATGAGCCTGTTTGGTGGCATTAGCTTATTAGCCCTTATTGCTATGGTATTTTGGGTGTTTAGGCGTTTAAACAGTATTTTATTAGCAAGCTTTACCGTACTGAGTGCACTTATTGGCGGCGCTATTGCTATGGTGTTACTGTTTAAGACTATTCATTTATTAACGCTTGTTTTTGCAGTTACCTTGATTGGTATTGCCATTGATTATGCATTTCATGGTATGACTGACTTAGCCAAAAAAGAGCATGAAAAAGGCTACAGCAAAGGGACTCAATCTGCGCTTTTACTGTCTCTTATTACGACTACGTTGGGTTATTGCTGCTTACTAGGTGCGCCACTAACGTTATTATCTCAAGTTGGCGTGTTTGTTATTGCGGGTTTAGTGAGTGCTTGGCTATTTACAGTTTTAGTTTTGCCATTGTGGCAATCTACACTCACGTTATCGCCTTCGAGTTTATTAATGAGTCAAAAGCTCATTAAGGTTTTTTTATACTGCAATAGTTTAAAAAACCAATACTCATTACGTTATTAGTCCTTATAAGTGCGTTATTTTTAATAAAACCTATTAGTTTTAATGACGATGTAAAGCTATTAAATGCAAGCTCCGATCACTTAATGCTAAAACGAAAAAAAGCATTTGTTATTACTTGGACAATGGGACAGCCAAATTGTTTTTATGTTTGCAAATAGCGACGAAGCGCTTTTACAAAAACAAGAACAATTTTTAACACGCTTAACCCAACTAAACCCAAATTTTAAACATAATAGCATTAGCCATTGGTTGCCTAGTTTACAAAAGCAGAGCGATAACCAAGCCTTGTTTGAACAGGCTAAAAGCAAAGGGGTTTTGGATATTGCAGAGCGCGTTACAGGGCAAGCACTAGAAAGCACAAAATCACCGTTACTCACTTATGAAACACTCGCCACGAGTGCATTTAAACCATTATTACGTTCCCAAATGGTTGTTGAACTAAATCAGTCGATAACATGGATGTCTCTTTCGGGTATTTCATCTGATCAATTAATTAATGAAGTTGAAAAAAGCAAAGGTGTTTATATTTATAACAAACCTCAACAAATTAGTGCTTTATTAAGTGACTACCGCGAATATTTGCTATTAAGCTTGGTGCTCGCGGGTCTGATCAGCTGGCTGCTATTTAGCTGGCGGTTTACGATTAAGATAGCGCTTCTGCAAGTAACCATTTTATCTGTTGTGGTGTTGAGCATGCTCTGGATATGTAACGTAATTCAAGGTAGCTTGTCGTTATTTAATTTGCTCGGTGCATTACTTGTTATTGCTTTAGCAATTGATTACCTCGTTTTTTATCAAATAAATAAGTTAGAGCCCAAAAATGTACTGGCGATTAGTTTATCTGCAGCGTCATCAATGTGGGTATTTGGCATGCTGAGTGCCTCTGAAACCCCTGCTATTTTTAGCTTTGGGCTGAGTGTAATGGTCGGGATCTTAGCTATTTATTTTTTATCACCGCTAAGTGTTTTAAAGCCTCAAAAGGAACAATAAATTGAATAACCTTGAGCAGTACGATGTTGTTGTTATTGGCGCGGGTCCATCAGGCGCTCTGGCTAGTAGCCTGTTAGTTCAAAAAGGTTGGCGGGTACTTGTACTTGAGCAACAGGTGTTTCCGCGTTTTTCAATTGGTGAAAGCTTATTACCGCAATGCATGGCCTACTTAGAAGAGGCAGCTTTAATTGATTCAGTACATGACAATGCAGCGTCTTTAGGTTTTCAATTTAAAGATGGTGCTGCTTTTCATCGGGCGGGGCAAAATACAACTATAAACTTCACCGAAAAATTTACTCAAGGCCCAGGCACTACGTACCAAGTAAAAAGAGCCGACTTTGACAAGTTATTAGCAGACAAAGCACAAGACCAAGGCGTAGAAATTCGATATCAACACACTGTAGTCGATTATAATGACGAATTAAATGGTGCGTCGTTACTTGTGCACAACGAGCAGCAGCAAGCTTACCGCGTTAATGCTCGGTTTGTATTGGACGCAAGTGGCTTTGGGCGTGTATTACCAAAATTGTTAGATTTAGAGCTTCCCTCTCACTTTCCTGTACGCAGCGCTTACTTTAGCCACTTTAAAGACAATATTAGTGATAAAAACTTTGATCGCAATAAAATTTTGATTACCGTACATCCTCAATATTCTGATGTGTGGTATTGGCTTATTCCCTTTAGTGATGGTACTGCGAGTATTGGGGTTGTGGCGCAGTCGGAGCGTTTTAATAACGACGAATCTAGCGATGTGCTAAATCAATTTATAGAGCAAGACCCTTATTTAAAAACACTGTTGGCACAACGTCAGTTATTAACTCCTGCAAGGAATATTAAAGGTTACTCGGCAAATGTGAGTAAGTTATATGGTAAGCACTTTGCTTTATTGGGTAATGCGGGGGAGTTTTTAGACCCTGTATTTTCATCAGGTGTAACAATTGCACTTAAATCAGCAAATTTAATTGCCCCACTTGTTGATCGCTATTTAAAAGATGAGAACGTTGATTTTGACACCCATTACGCACAGCCATTACAAGCTGGAGTCGATTGTTTTAGAACATTTGTAACAGGGTGGTACGATACGCGTTTTCAGGATGTAATATTTTACTCTGAACAAAATACCCAAGTACGAGAAATGATCAGTGCTATTTTAGCGGGCTATGCATGGGATACTAATAATCCATTTGTTGCGCAAAGTGAACGTCGTTTAAATGTGTTGGCTCAGTTATGTCAAAATTAATTAAGTATGCGGTGTGTATTGTATTTATATTTGCTGTATTGAGTGCATGTACGAGTTTTACGGCATCTAAAAATAGAGTGTATCTATCGCCTAATATCCAATTAAATATTAATAGCGTCCCAACACAAATGTTTGGACAGTCTTGGCAACATGTTTTGTATATTACGAATCAACATAAACAACACACTGTGTTTGCTCAATTAGCTATAAATGGCAGTGGTTCAATTAAATTATTGTTAATGACAGTGCAAGGCTTTCCAATTATGGAGCTTGAAAAACCTTTAAATGGCCCAGTAAAAACAAGAAAGATGTTGGCGGTAGAAGGGATAGACCCTCATTATATTTTGGCGGATATTGCATTAGTACATTGGCCAGTAGCATTTTTACAAAAGCAGTTAGAGGGTGCTTTAATAGAGCAGGTTGGCTCTAATCGGGAGGTATTTAACGATGAGGGTATATTTATCACCATTGACTATAGTGATGAGTCGACAACGTTGAACAATATTTTACATCAGTATCAAATAACATTTAAAAAGGTAGAACAGTGACATATTGGCTGAATGATTTAGGCATTGTGAGTGCGATGGGCATAGGCCAAGATGCAACCACAACAAGCTTAAATAAATATAACCCTGCAACTCCTTTATTAACTTTAAATAAAAGCCTAAGTGCTGAGCAAGCCCCGCTGTATGTAGGGCAAGTTCAATCTATTGCTTTATCAAATAATAAACGTATCAATACATTTATTGATCTAGCTTTAGAACAGATTAAGCCAACCTTAGATAAACTTTCGCATATTGATAGGTCGCGTATTGCAATTGTAATGGGTACTAGTACATCAGGTATTCATGATGGTGAAAGAGCGCGTAAAAGCTATGAAAGTACAAAGCTCTGGCCTGATGACTTTAGTTACAGTGATCAAGAGTTAGCTACACCCGCTCATTACATTGCACATAAAATAGGAGCATTAGGGCCTTGTTACAGTATTTCTACAGCGTGTACCTCAAGTGCAAAAGCGTTAATTAGTGCGCGTGCGTTGTTAAATGCTGATTTAGCTGATGTAGTAATTTGTGGTGGTGCAGATAGTTTGTGTCAATTAACAATTAATGGCTTTGATTCGCTAGCCTCTTTAAGCTCAGGTTTATGTCAGCCTTTTTCTAGCAATAGAGACGGCATTAATATTGGTGAGGGGGCAGCTTTATTTGTAATGACTAAAAATACACCAATAACAAATAACGGCATTATGCTAGTAGGCAGTGGGGAAAGTTCTGATGCTCATCATATGTCTGCACCTGATCCTAATGGAATGGGTGCTCAAGCATCAATGGAAAAAGCATTAAAAAGTGCAAAGTTATCCTCTGGTGATATTGACTATATTAATGCCCATGGTACGGCCACTTTCAAAAATGACGAAATGGAAGCACTTGCAATTAATCGCGTGTTTGGCAACAATACCCCGCTTAGTTCAAGTAAGCATTTAACAGGACATACCTTAGGTGCTGCAGGCGCCATTGAAGCCGGTATATGTTGGTTATTATTAAAAGATAGCGGCCAACATATACTGCCATTTAACGCAATTAAAGAAGACGGTGATTTGGCTGATATAAAAATAATAAAACAAGCGTTTAAGCCCGCTCTTAAATACTGCTTATCTAATTCATTTGCATTTGGCGGTAATAATGCCAGCTTAATATTGGGAGTTAATGTTGACTAATTACCCTATTGAGCAAGTGGTCCCGCACGACGCGCCTATGATTTTAATCGACAGCCTTTTAGCGTATAGCGAAGATGAAGCACAATGCATTATTACTATCACTGAGCAAAGCCCTTTTTTTAGTCCTGCGATTAATGGTGTACCTAGCTATATTGGCGTTGAGTATATGGCGCAGTCTATTGCCGCTTACGCTGGCGCGTTGGCGAATGATGAAAATAAACCTGTAAAAATTGGTTTTTTAATTGGTACGCGAAAATATCAAACTTATCTACCGTGTTTTAAAAACGGCATTAAGCTGACTATTGAAGTGAAAAAGCTATATCAAGAAGAGTCAGGTTTGAGTGTATTTGAATGCCAAATACATGATTGTGAGACTGTACTTTGCCAAGCAAAAATTAATGTATTTCAGCCTGAAAATCCGCTGGAATTTATAAGAGAAAATCAATGATAAAAAGAATTTTAGTTACAGGTTCAAGCCGTGGTATTGGTAAAGCTATTGCGTTAAAACTTGCTGAGCAAGGGTTTGATATTGCAGTGCATTGCAGATCGGGTGTTGAGCAGGCTCAAGCAACATGCGATGAAATTAATAACTTAGGTAGAACGACCAGCTTACTGCAATTTGATGTATGCGATAGAGAGCTGGCAAAGGCACAAATAGAGCAAGATATAGCTCAGCATGGCGCTTATTATGGCGTGGTATGTAATGCAGGTATTACTAACGATATGGCATTTCCGGCCATGCAAGGGGAAGATTGGGATTGTGTTATACGCACAGGCCTTGATGGGTTTTATAATGTAGTACACCCAACTGTAATGCCTATGGTACAAAGCCGCAAAGGTGGGCGTATAATTACAATGTCGTCGGTATCAGGTATTGCTGGTAACCGAGGGCAGGTAAATTATAGTGCAGCAAAAGCCGGTATTATTGGGGCCACTAAAGCACTTGCATTAGAATTGGCAAAACGCAAAATTACAGTTAATTGTGTGGCACCTGGTTTGATAGAAACGGCGATGACTGACGAATTACCTATTGATGAAATGATGAAAATGATCCCCCTCAAGCGCATGGGGAGCGTTAAAGAAGTTGCAGGAACCGTCGCTTTTTTAATGTCTGATGACGCAGCATATATTACACGCCAAGTAATTTCTGTTAATGGTGGCATGGTTTGATGAAACGCGTTGTCGTAACCGGTATGTCAGTGGTCACTGCATTGGGTGATGATTGGTCTGAATTTAAACAAGCCTTAATTAAAGGTGAAAATGCGGTTGTTACTATGCCAGAGTGGGATATGGCCGACGAACTCAATACTCGTCTAGCAGCACCAGTTAACCACTTTGAGCGACCAAGTCACTATAAGCGCAAACAAGTACGTTCAATGGGGCGAGTGTCACTTATGTCAACTCGCGCTACTGAGTGTGCACTTGAACAAGCAAAGCTACTTGAACACGAAAGCCTAACAGATGGCTCTACGGGCATCGCATATGGCTCATCAACGGGTTCTACTGCGCCTTTACTCGCCTTTGCAAATATGATGGAAACGGGTTCTATGTCGGGTGTAACAGCAACCAGTTACATTAAAATGATGGCGCATACCGCCCCTGTAAATGTTGGTGTATTCTTTGGTTTAAAAGGGCGCGTTATAACAACAAGCTCAGCGTGTACATCGGGCTCTCAAGGTATAGGCTATGCCTATGAGGCAATTAAGTTTGGCCGACAAAAAATAATGGTTGCTGGTGGTGCAGAGGAGTTGTGCATCACAGAGGCTGCAGTATTTGATACCCTTTACGCGACATCTACAAAAAATGAAACACCAAAAAAAACACCTCGTCCTTTTGATGCAAATCGTGATGGCTTAGTGATAGGCGAAGGCGCGGGTACACTTATTTTAGAAGAATACGAGCATGCCAAAGCACGCGGGGCGACAATATTAGCAGAGGTGGTTGGCTTTGGTTGCAATTCTGACGGTGAACATGTTACTCAACCTACATCAAAAACAATGCAACTAGCGATTGAAATGGCACTGCAAGATGCCAATCTAAAACCAGAAGAAATTGGTTACGTAAATGCGCATGGTACATCGACAGACAGAGGCGATATTGCCGAATCTCATGCAACGTTTAACGCACTTGGCAATAAACCTATTAGCTCGTTAAAAAGTTATTTGGGACATACTTTAGGTGCTTGTGGTGCAATAGAAGCTTGGGCAAGCATTAATATGATGGCTGATAACTGGTTTGCACCAACAATTAATTTAGACAACGTTGATGACGAATGTGCTCTGCTTGATTACATAACACACCAAGGTCGTGAGATTAATACCGATTACGTAATGAGTAATAATTTTGCGTTTGGTGGTATTAACACCTCTTTAATATTTAAACGCTATAAAGCAGATTAAACGCGTTAAAATAGAAGTAATGACTAACTGTTGACTCGTTTTTACTGTATAATTTGCGACCCTTGATAATGTGGCCGTAGGTTATACAGCATGAATTTTAAATCTTTTAGTTTCGCTCCTGAAATCATCCAGGCGTTGGACGAACTTAACTATCACACTCTTACGCCCATTCAGCGCGCAGCAATCCCTGCTGTTCGTAAAGGTAAAGACGTTTTAGCCAGTGCACAAACTGGTACCGGCAAAACTGCCGCGTTTGCTTTACCTATCATCCAAAAATTGGTTGAGTCTGAACTCAGCACAACGAATGCACCTCATGCATTAGTACTTGCGCCAACGCGTGAACTTGCAGAACAAATTGCAAATAACTTCAGAGATTTTGCAAAGCATACATCGCTTAAAGTCGTTAGTTTATTTGGTGGTGTTAGTACCGCCGGCCAAGCAAACGCTTTAAAAGAAGGTGTAGATATTGTTGTTGCTACACCAGGTCGTTTATTTGATCATATTCGTTTAGGTAACTTAAGCCTTGCAAGTGTTAAGCACCTTGTTCTTGATGAAGCTGACCGTATGCTTGATATGGGCTTTATTGAAGATATGCAAAACGTTATTAAAAGCTGTGCAGAAGAGCGCCAGATTTTACTGTTCTCAGCTACATTCCCTGCAGCAATTAAACAGTTTGCATCTAAGGTATTAAAACAAGCTGAAATAGTACGTGTTGATCAAACTAACAGTACAGCAAGCACTGTTGAGCATGTTGTTTACCCTGTTGAAGAACGTCGTAAGCAAGAGCTACTTTCTGAATTGATTGGTAAGAAAAACTGGCAACAAGTGCTTGTATTTGTAAACATGAAAGAAACGGCTGACGAGCTTGTAAAAGAGCTTAACCTTGATGGTATTCCGGCAGGTGTGTGCCACGGTGACAAATCTCAAGGTAACCGTCGTCGTGCACTTCGTGAATTTAAAGAAGGTAAAGTGCGCGTATTAGTGGCTACAGAAGTGGCTGCTCGCGGTATAGATATTGATGGTTTACCTCGTGTTATTAATATTGATTTACCATGGCTTGCAGAAGATTACGTTCACCGTATTGGCCGTACAGGTCGTGCTGGTCGCCAAGGTCAAGCAATCTCATTTGTTAGCCGCGAAGAAGAAAACACCTTGTTTGAAATTGAAACGCTAATTGGCCAAAAAATCAAACGTGTATATTTAGAAGGTTACGAAGTAAGTAATCGTGAAGTACTAATTGATAAAATTGGTAAAAAACCAGCGCATTTACGCCGTACACGTTCTAACAAGTTATCAGGACAGGCAACCGGTGAAGCGAGAGCAGTAAATCGCTCACGTATTTCAAGCGTTCGTAAAAGCTTAAGAGGCGAAAAACTGTCACTTAAAAAGTCATAGTTAACGCCCTTAAGTTTAAAAAGCCTGAGTTTACTCAGGCTTTTTTGTGCCTAAATTTTAGTGTTAATACTTATAGTGTTCTAAATAGGAAATTATTAACAACGTTAGCGTCAGGTTTAAGCGTTTTCTAACATAGACAGTGCGACCGCTTCAGCTGCTTTAATACCATCAATACCCGCTGATAAAATACCGCCAGCGTAACCTGCACCTTCACCTGCAGGGTAAAGCCCTTTAGTGTTGATACTTTGGAATGTTTTATCGCGCTTAATACTAATAGGCGAGGAAGTACGTGTTTCAACACCGGTTAATAAGCCGTCGTTAGTTGAAAAACCACGAATTTGTTTATTAAACGCAGGTATCGCTTCGCGAAGAGCATCAATTGCAAATTGTGGTAACACTTTACTCAAATCAGTTAACTTAATACCAGGTGTGTAAGAGGGTTGTACTTCACCTAAGTCTGCAGATGATTTACCTTTTAAGAAATCTCCAATTAACTGTGCTGGTGCATCGTAGTTGCTACCACCAAGCTCATACGCTTGCTCTTCAAGTTTGCGTTGTAAGTCTATTCCAGCAAGTGGATTACCAGGGAAGTCTTGCTCTGGTGATATACCTACCACAATAGCGCTGTTAGCGTTGCGCTCACTTCGTGAATATTGGCTCATACCATTGGTAACAACGCGACCTTCTTCAGAGGTTGCAGCGACTACTGTGCCACCTGGGCACATACAAAAGCTGTAAACGGTGCGGCCATTGTCACAGTGATGAACAAGTTTATAATCGGCAGAGCCCAAAATTGGGTTTCCCGCATTTGTGCCAAAACGACATTCATCGATCATTGATTGTTTATGTTCGATTCTAAAACCGACTGAAAATGGCTTTGCTTCAACATAAATCCCTTTTTTATGGATCATATCAAACGTGTCACGTGCGCTGTGGCCAACGGCTAATACAACATGGCGAGTGTTTAGTTGCTCGCCATTTGAAAGCGTTAAACCTGTTACTTGTCCGTCGTCTAAATGAATATCGTCAACACGTGTACTAAAGCGAATTTCACCACCGAGTTCTATTATGCGGGCACGCATTTTTTCAATCATGGTGACAAGTTTAAACGTACCAATGTGTGGCTTACTTACGTATAAAATTTCATCGGGTGCGCCTGCTTCTACAAATTCAGTAATGACTTTACGACCGTAATGTTTTGGATCCTTTACTTGGCTGTATAATTTACCGTCTGAGAATGTACCTGCGCCACCTTCACCAAATTGTACATTTGATTCTGTATTAAGTGTGCGTTTACGCCAAAAGCCAAATGTGTCTTTTGTACGTTCACGTACTTCTTTACCGCGCTCTAATATAATGGGTTTAAAGCCCATTTGGGCAAGTAATAAACCTGCAAATAAACCACAAGGGCCAAAACCAATCACGACAGGACGCTCTGTTATATTTTCGCTGGCTTGTGCTACAAATTTATAACTTGTGTCTGGCGCTACTTTTACATGTTGGTCTTTTTCAAATGCTGCGAGTAGCTCGGCTTCGTTATCAACTTCTATATCGAGTGTATAAATAAGTAAAATAGCTGATTTTTTACGTGCATCATAACCACGTTTAAACACATTAAAACTGTGCAATTGTTCAGGTTGGATTTTTAGTTTATTTACAATTGCTTGACCAATTGCATCTTCGTCATGATCAAGTGGCAGCTTTATTTCGGTTAAACGTATCATTTATATCTCTTTTAGGTGTCATAGCGGGGTTTTATCTACCGCTCACAATAAGGGGATGCAGGGCACAACGGGTGTGCAAACATAAGGCGCGTATTTTACGTTAAAATAGCCTGATATGGCACTTATTTATTGTATTTTTGGGATGGATGGGTATGATCCACAGCTGTTGTTTAAAATAGTAGGTGTTAAAGTATTATGGCGTTTGTCGTTACCGAAAATTGTATAAAGTGTAAGTACACCGATTGCGTATCAGTGTGCCCAGCAGATGCATTTTTTGAAGGCCCTAATTTTTTAGCTATTAGCCCAATTGATTGTATTGATTGTGGATTATGTGTACCTGAGTGTTCAGCTGATGCTATATATCAAGAAGATGAATTACCAGAATCTCAAAAAGAGTTTACTGAGTTAAATGCAGAACTTGCACTTGTATGGCCACGTATTACACAAGTAAAACCTGCACCAGAAGATGCTGACGTATGGAATGGTATAGACAACAAACTTAAGTTACTCGAAACTTAATTATCATTTTAAAATTAGTCCTTTATTATTAATTCGTTAATATTTAGCATAATAATCTTTGCAAGGTATTAACAAATGTACTCGCTTAAATTACAATTCATCCTATAAATTACTCACACCGAGTAAAGCAAGTTTAAATGGATGTTTATGCAACTCTTTATAACCATAATAAAAAAATTATTTTTATACTTTCAAGTTTTTCTTTATTACTATCCAGCCTAGATGTAGCCGCTGAAAAACAGCAAGTATCCTTATCCCGCATTGATTCAAATATCACCGTTGATGGTGTTATGGATGAAGCGCATTGGAAAGATGCGACACGTGTTTCCTTACTCTACCAAGACGAGCCTAATGAAAAAGGCACTCCTCCTGTAAAAACTGATGCCTTTATCTATGAAGATGGCACAAACTTATATGTTGCCTATGTTGCACAAGACCCAGACCCTACGCAAATTCGTGCATCACTTCGTGATCGTGATACGCTCTGGGAAGACGACGTAGTTATTCTTGTTATTGATACATTTAATGATGAACGCAGTGGCTATGAATTCCATGTGAACCCGCTGGGCGCGCAAGGCGATATACGAATGACCGATACCGATGGGTGGAGCTCTGATACTTCATGGAATGCTATTTGGGATAGCGCAGGACAAATTAACGAGAAAGGTTATGTTGTTGAAATGCGTATTCCTTTTAAAGCACTGCGTTTTCCTGAAAATAAAAATGAGCTAACGTGGGGTTTTTCTGTAATGAGAAACTATCAACGAGATGTATTATATCAGCTATCAAACATGGGCTTTGACAGAAATGTGAAATGCAGCCTTTGTCAGTTTGATAAGTTAGTTGGCTTTAGTGACATTGAATCAAGTAAAAATATTCAATTAACACCCACGTTGACGGCACTTCGTAACGATAACAAACCTGAATTACCGGGTGATTGGAATAATGGCGATATAGACACTGAAGTGGGCTTAGATTTACGCTGGGGTTTAACAAAAGACGCTGTTTTAAACGCAACAATTAACCCTGATTTCTCGCAAGTAGAAACAGACTCTTTAGAACTTGATGTAAATACAACCTTCTCTATTTATTACGCTGAAAAGCGTCCTTTCTTTTTAGATGGTGCTTCTTACTTTAAAAGCAGCTTATTTGAACTTTTATACACGCGTACAATTGCAGAACCTAATTTAGGCGCAAAATTAACGGGTAAAACAGGCAATCATAGTTATGCTTTAATGCTGGCTGACGACGACAACAGTAATATTTTACTGCCAACGAATCAGGGCTCTGGCTTTGCAAGCTTAAACGAAAAAACGAATGCGGTGGCTGGGCGTTATCAATATGATATTGGTCAGCAAGGTACTATTGGACTTTCAAGCACACATAGAGAAAGTGATAGCTACCATAATACAGTATTGTCAGTTGATGGTAGTTATTGGTTTAATCAATCGGATACTCTTTTGTATCAAGTATCGACGGCTGATATTCGCAACTCGGCGTTTTTAATTGAAAACTATAACTTATCTGAAACTCAGTCAGATGAAGCATATGCCCTGGAACTTACCCGTGATAAACGTGATTACAAATTGTTCGCCTCTTATGAAAATATTGGGCAGGATTACCGCACTGATTTAGGTTATCAAGCTAAAGTCGATTATGAAAAAGTAGGCTTAGGTGGCGGACAAACATGGTACAGAGATGAGTCAGATTTACTTACCTCATGGTCATATGAAGCTGACTGGGATAAAACGTGGGCGCAAAATGGCGACTTACTTGAAGAAGAATACGAAGGTTTTTTAAGCTTCAAAGGTCAAAAACAATCCATTTTTGAAATTGGTTTAGTGCACCGTTATGAAAATTATAACGATAATTTTTATAATCAAAATATTGGATATATTTACACTGGGTTCAAACCTACTAAAGATTTAAAGCTTTCGTTATATCTTGAATACGCTAGCCGAATTGATTATGCGAATGAGCAGATTGGCGATGTGTTTGATACCCAAACGCAAGTAATATGGGATATTAACGACCACTGGCAGCTTGATGTGAAACATAATTACAGCCAATTAGACAACCCACAAGGGGATCGTGTATTTACAGCGAACTTGGTTGATTTTAGGCTTCATTATAAATTCAGTATGCGTTCAATACTTAAGTTAATTTTACAATTTGAAGATATAGATCGTAACGAAAAAGCTTACTTTTATCAGGTTAGTCAAACTAATAAGGATTATGGTAGCCAGCTTGTTTACTCATATAAAATTAACGCACAAACATTATTTTATTTAGGGTATTCAGATAGAGGGTACCAAGACGATTCACTTAAAAATATTGAACGAGATCAGCGTACGTTTTTTACAAAAGTTAGCTATGCATGGCAACTTTAAAGTAGCTAAAACGAGGTGATTAATGCTTATTAGTCACCTCGAAAGACTGTTACAATTTTATTTAAGTACAATAATCATATGTATAGTTTCGAGTTTAATAGTAAATTCCTTTTACTAGGGCCTGTTGACCTTTCAGGATTAAAATTTGTTCAATCTAGGGGCGATTTAATCGCGGCGTGAGGTTTGTAACCTAGCGGGCTAAGTTAAAACCAAGCAACAAAGAGTAAATTGCCCCTAGGCAGAACCCTTCGGGCAGCGCATGTTTGGCATTTATTCCACGTTATCGCCTATTTATGGGAAATAACCACACTACATAGACTCTGCCTTGCCTAAATACCAAACAGACTGCTGCAAATTTAACCTCGAAAGATAAACAGCCCTTAGCAGATTTAAATTTTCAGTAAAGGTAGTGTTTGCTGAACTACTTCCTCAATAAAATTAATTCAACATAGCAAGTACATAGGGTCTTCGCTTTGTGAAGAACAACGCTCATATCTATCGTTTTTACCTTCTATAGCACTGAAAATAAACACATCAAAAGACACCTTATATTGGACAATATCGAATTTAAAGCTTACGTTTAGTAGTATAAAAAGTTGATAATATTAAACAAAGGCATATCTTTAATGCATGTGAGCCCTCTAATAGAAAAAGAATTAAATGATAGTGTGCGGATCCTTTATTTAAATGCCTACTCTGGATTGTTTATATCTTTTATTGCTAGTACGGGCATAGTTTTTGGTTTTAGTGATAAGTCTTTTACTTCAGTTACCGATAAGCTTATTTGGTGGTTTATCATGGTTGTTGTTTTAGGGATCCGTTTGATAGATGTTTACTATTTTAAACGAAGCAGTAAAGCAGCGAGTTATGTTGATTTATATAGATTCTCTTTAAGTGTAACCCTCACGGCGTTGATTTGGTGCTGTTATGGATTGTATTTCCATTCATCTTTCAGCGTCCTAGAGCTTACAAGTATAATCATCATTTTTTCTGCACTAGGTGGTGGCTCTGCAAATATTCTTTCAGCGCATCGACCAACATGTTTTATATACGCATTTTTGTTATTGATACCATATTCAGTGCTACTGACCCTATCTGAAGAACATTATCAAAATGTATTAGGAGTATTAGGTATAGGCTTTGGGTTTGTTACGCTTATTGCTTTACACAAGGCTGCAAACTTTACGCAAAATGCCATCCATTTAAAAAATCAAAATATTGAACTATTAGAGCTGATGGAGCAGCGTGTCGAATTACGAACACAAGAAATTTATCATCTATCAAATAGCGATTCCCTTACTCAATTATTGAATAGAAACGCTTTTTTAAAAGAGTCAAAAAAAAGGCTATCGCGATACCCTAATGAATCATTTGCGTTGTTATTTATTGACTTAGATGGCTTTAAACATATTAACGATACTATGGGGCATGAGGTTGGCGATCAGATTTTAACAAAAACTGCCCAGAGAATTTCAGCAGTGTGTAGCCAAAATGAGTATAAATGTCGGTGGGGAGGTGACGAGTTTTTGTTACTTACTGATTATAACTGTAAGGATAAAACTAATGATTTTGCAAATAAAATCATTAGTGCCATTACACAAGTACACTCGAATAGCCATTACAAAGCGGGAATAGGTGCAACGATAGGTATTGCATTTTATCCTGAACATGGCAGTGATTTGGACGAATTAATACTAAACGCAGATATGGCGATGTATCATCAAAAGCGTATTAATAGAGGAAAAATTAGTTATTTTGATGATAATTTGCGTATGCAACTTGAGCGTATAAGACGCTTAAATGACAGGCTTTCTTTTGCGGTACAAGACGGAAGTTTATCGCTTGTTTTTCAACCTATTATAGATTCTAGTACAAATCGCCCCAGTTCAGTTGAAGCACTTTTACGTTGGCAAATGGATGGTGAACCGGTTCCACCGGATGAGTTTATTCCTATTGCAGAGCAATATGGGATGATTAGTGAAATTGGACTCTGGGTTTTAAAAAACGCGTGTATTCAAGGGCTCGAGTTTCAGAGAATCATTCCCGATTTATCAATTAGTGTTAATGTCTCTGTTATGCAGCTTCAAGGGCAAAAATTTGTTGTTGAAGTTGCTGATATTTTAAGAAAACTTAGCTTTCCAGCTGATAAGTTACATATAGAAATCACTGAGTCAGTATTTGCTAAGGATAAAAGTACATTTTTATCAACGGTTAAATCTTTGCAAGAGTTAGGGGCTAGGATATCGATAGATGACTTTGGTACTGGCTATTCATCCTTATCAAGTATGTTAGATATTGGTGTGGATATCGTAAAAATAGATAAAACGTTTATTCAAGATGTCGATAAAAAAGGTCTGAGTATTGTAAATGCAGTGGTACAAATGGCCAGTTCACTTAGCTTTGATGTGGTTGCTGAAGGTGTTGAGACAATTGATCAGAGCGAAAAGTTATACAGTTTAGGCGTTTCGCATTTACAAGGTTATTATTTTTCTAAACCGTTAGATGCGAGTTCTTTATGCGCTTATCTTGAGAGCATAAAAAAGGCTTCATAAGAAGCCTTTTAATTATTGATGTGTTTTACTTACAAATCAAAAGTACGTGATATGGCAAGTACGATACGCTCATCTGCGTAATCGTAGTCAAGGCTCGTATTTTCAGCCGCCACTTCAATACCAAACCCTTCATAACTAGTTTGATATGCTAAACGGTAATGGTTGTATGATTTTTTCTCGTTAACGTCCCACGCCCATTTTTGGCCATCAAGTGAGTTTGATATATCAAAACTTGCACGTAGTGCATGATTTGGAGCCAGCTCATAGGTGTGTGCAACCATTGAGATTACATGACCTCCACCTTGACCAAAGTAATCCCAGCTATACCAAAAGTTAAGCTCAGTTTGGCCGTATTCACTCGCATAGCCAAACTTAGTGTAAGCTTCAGCGTAGTTACCATCGCTGTTATTACCTTGATAAGTGTAATAAGCAATACCGTAGTCAACGCTAAACTGCTCATCAAGCTGCACATACTTGCCTACATAAGCATCAAGTTCAAAATCAGTGTCATCACCAAAATCTACATTTGACGCCCAAACACCGGCGTATACACCGCTATCAAAAGCATAATCTAAGCTGCCTTGAATTGCAGGGTCGTTATCTGTCTGTGTTACACCATTAAATGTGTAGTCAGACGCTGCCGTGATTGTTGTTGACCAATCAGCAGCTGCTGTTGTTGATAAAAGTGCAAATGGTAGTGCTACTACAAGTTGTTTTAGTTTGTTATTCATTGTTTATCCCTAGTGTACTGTGTCTATTTTTGTGTAATCAATCTTGTTTGCTTTTGGTGAGCTGTCTATATTTTTGACTGTTTTAAATTTACTGTATCCAATAAAAGCAGCACACAGAAAGAATAGTCCAATAACTAATGCGCCTACCCACTGAATTTGTAAAAACTCTAGTTTAAATAATAGTGTTAATAGAGACAGAGCGACAACATTCCCAAGTATATATTTCATTTTACCAAAACGTTTAACGGTAAGGTTTAGGTTATCTGTATATAAACGCACTAACGAGTCGAGTGAGTTGATTACAAATACAATACCTACAAATACCATAGCAAAGTTTTTAATACCTTGAGTTGGGATCCCTGCTTCATGGTAGTGATAAAGTACGCTAAACCATATCGCAATAGGAATAGAAGGGAATATCAACATCGCACCTAATACTTGGTATGTTTTAAGTCCACCAACAAAGCGTGATGTAAATTGACCAATCATTATGCTCCACGCAAACCACCAAAATAAGTAAAACTCATGGTAATCATTCAACGGTAAAACAAATTCGTTAATGTTGGCAAAGTAAGTGCCAATTGAGCCCAAGTTATTAGTAAACGCAGACATTTCACTATCACCAATAACAAACGCGCCAACCCACATGAAACCTATTAACGCTAAGAATAACCACGTAGTCGCAATACTTAAAATACGCACATATTTAATGTCGGTGCTTGAGTACACTGCAAAACAAATCGCAGCAAATACAATTAAATAAAACTCGCTAACTACACTTGTACCGTTACCTAATTCGGGTAAGTACCAAGGTAAATTTGTAAGTAGTAAATAAGCGGTAAATGCACATGTACCAATAATTACAACATTATTGATAAATTTGACCCAAGGAATTTCGAAAAATTTAACTTTAGGTTCTATTACACAGAAATAAAAGCACGTAAGAAAGTAAAATCCCCAGATCAAGAATCCCCAATAGCCAAATTCAATAGCCAGTGGATTTGCAAACGCGTATTCTGGGCTTGCTTTTATGTCTGCATAACCTGCAAACTCAGTTAAAGGAAACATAATAAGGCCAACATCAAGGCCTGATGTAAATAGTATCGCTATAAACGTAAAGGTTTTTACCGGTGTTACACCTACTACACGTACATTACCCCATTTAAGTAAGATAATAACAACTGCGAGTAAAGTAAAAATGATGCCTGCATTAAGCCAAATAGTCATTGTTACCCTCCAATAATGAATAAAAATAATTCATAAGCACTCCGTATTTTATTGTTTTATTCTCGCATTAACACAACGTAACCTATTTACATCGTGTGCCACTGCAAGGCACGCTCAGGTTTAGCCCGACGAGGCTAAACCTGAGCATGTGGCTAAAGTTAGATCTTTGAACTACGTTGTGTTTCTTGCCAGTTTGTTGTTATGGCAACATTCACATCCGATTTCTGTAATGGGTTTTTACCCAAAATTATGTCAGCTGCTTTTTCGGCAACCATAATGGTAGGTGCATTCAAGTTTCCGTTAGGAACTGTTGGGAATATAGATGAGTCAACAACACGCAGTCCTTCAATACCATGTACTTGCGTATTTGAATTAACAACGGCCATATCATCTTCACCCATTTTGCATGAGCAAGAAGGGTGGTAGGCACTTTCTACGGCTTGGCGAACAAAAGCATCTATTTCTTCATCTGTTTGAATATGTTTACCAGGTTGAATTTCTTCATCGCGGTATTCATCAAAGGCACTTTGTTCGATTATGTCGCGTGTTAAGCGAACGCACGCTCTAAAGCCTTCAATATCGTCTTGGTGTTCAAGGTAATTAAATAAAATAGTTGGTGGCTGCTCAGGGTTCGCAGAAGCAATAGTAACACTACCGCGACTTTTTGGTTTGTTATGACCAACATGTACCTGAAAACCATGACCTGCAAATGCACTTCTACCATCGTAACGCATAGCCGCTGGTAAAAAGTGATACTGAATATCTGGCCATTCAACACCTGGTTTTGAGCGAATAAACGCACACGATTCAAAATGATTCGTTGCACCTAAACCCGAACGCGTTAATAACCAGCGCGCGCCAATCAACCCTTTTGAAATAATGCCTAGCTTGCCGTTAAGCGTGATAGGTTGCTTACACTTGTATTGAAAGTAAAACTCAAGATGATCTTGTAAGTTTTGACCTACACCTGGTAGATGATGCTGTACTTCAACGCCTGCTTTTTCAAGCGCTTGAGTATCACCAATACCAGAGAGTTGTAAAATATGTGGAGAGCCGATTGGGCCTGCACTTAGTACAACGTCTTTTGCAGCATGTGCGGTTTTAACGTCGCCATTTACTTTGTATTCAATGCCTGTGGCTTTTTTGCCATCTAAAATCACGCGTTGTGCGAGTGCACCGGTAATAATCGTTAAATTACTACGCGATTTAACAGGGTCTAAATACTCACGAGACGCAGAGCTGCGCACGCCGTCTTTTACGGTCATGTGCATTGGGCCAAAACCCTCTTGCTGCGACGCATTATAATCATCTGTAGAAGCGTAACCGGCTTGTACACCTGCTTTGATAAAGGTGCGGTAAAGCGGGTTTTTCATTTCGTTGCCGTTATTAACGCCAAGCGGGCCTTTTCCACCACGGTAAGTATTTTCACCAAGGTAAAAGCTTTCTGCTTTTTGAAAATACGGTAAACACGATTGGTAATCCCAGCCGTTTGCACCGTGTTGCTGCCATTCGTCAAAATCTTTTGCGTGGCCACGTACATATACCATGCCATTAATAGATGACGAACCGCCTAATACTTTACCTCGAGGACAATGCATTTCACGGTTATCTAAATGAGGCTCAGGCTGCGTATGAAACTGCCATGCGTATTTGTCACTATTCATAGGAATAGATAACGCGGTTGGCATTTTTATAAAAATACTTTTATCGCTACCGCCAGTTTCTAGTAGTAACACGCGGTTACTTGAATCTTCAGATAAACGGTTTGCTAAAACACAACCCGCCGAACCCGCGCCAACAATAATATAGTCGTAATGATTACTCATAGTAGGGCGCCTTAAAATGGGCTTTCTATGTCGGCCATACCAACATAAATAGACTTAGTTTGCGTGTATTGATCAAGCGTTTGTATACCATTTTCACGGCCAATGCCCGATTGCTTATAACCGCCAACTGGCATTTCAGCAGGAGAGTTACCGTATGCATTAATCCAACAAATACCGGCTTGTAACTTATGAATAACGCGGTGCGCACGTTTAATATCGCTAGTAAATACGCCTGCGGCTAAGCCTAGGTGAGTTGCGTTAGCGCGTGCAATAACATCGTCTTCGTCGTCAAAAACAAGCACGCTCATTACAGGGCCAAATATTTCTTCTTTAACGATTGTCATATCGTCGTTGCAATCAATGAACACAGTCGGTGCTACAAAATAGCCATTAGGTGCAGACTCAGGTGAAAGCGTTGTACCACCGGTTAATAGCGTTGCACCTTCTTCGATGCCTTTATTAACGTAGCTCATTACTAGTTCTTGGTGCTTTTTAGAAATAAGTGCGCCAAAGTTAGTATTTAAATCTTGTGGGTCGCCAGCAATAATGTTTTTCTCAGTGCGCGCTTTAAGCTCATCAATAAACTGCTGATATACATTTTTATGAACGTAAATACGTGTACAGTTAGTACAAATTTCGCCTTGCGTATAAAAGTTACCTAACATAGCAGCGCTAACCGCTTGCTCTATGTTGGCATCATCAAATACTAATAGTGGAGATTTACCACCAAGTTCCATCGTGACATCTTTTAACGTACCGGCAGCACTTGCCACTACTTTTTTACCTGTGCCTACTTCACCCGTAAACGATACTTTATCAATATCGCTATGCTGCGTTAGCCACTGGCCTACATCGCCTGCGCCTTGAACAACATTAAACACACCTGCAGGTACACCAGCTTCAACAAATACTTCTGCAAGTTTAATTGCGCCAAGTGGTGTTTCTTCAGATGGTTTGAATATAAATGCATTACCAGCAGCAAGGGCAGGGCCCGACTTCCAACATGCAATTTGTAGTGGGTAGTTCCATGCACCTATACCCGCACAGATACCTAATGGCTCTTTACGTGTGTAATAAAAGTCATCACCAACCATTTGTTGTTGGCCTACTTGTGCTGGCGCAAGGCCTGCAAAGTATTCAATTACATCAGCGCCGGTTTCAATATCAACACAATTTGCTTCTTGCATTGGTTTACCGGTATCTAGTACTTCTACGAGTGCTAACTCATCGTTGCGCTCGCGTAAAATAGCCACTGCTTTTAATAAAATACGACTACGTTCAACGGGTGTCATTGCTGACCACTGTGCAAAACCTTGCTTTGCACTGGCAATGGCTTCGTTTTGAATAAATTCGTCGGCAATTTCTACTGCGTAAATAACCTCACCCGTTGCTGGGTTTGTTACATCAAATGTTTTGCCGCTCTGATTTGCAAGAAAATGGCCGTTAATAAAATTTTGATAGACAGGTGTAGTCACGCTAGGCTCCATATTGCTTGATAAGTGAAAGTACATAGCTTTTTGCTAACTTTTCACTGTGTTTAAACTGATTATTGTCTGATTTACTCAGTACTGCTCTTAACCATAGGCCATCGATCATCGCGGCGCTAAGTTCTGCAGCTTGATTTGCTTGCTCAATAGGCATTAATTGCTTAAAAGAAAATGCTAAATTACTTTGCAAGCGTTTACTGTTTACGTTTTGTAGTCTGTGTAATTCTTCATCGTGCATCGATTGCGCCCAAAAACTTAACCACGTTCGGGTTGTATCATTACGCTGTTGTACAAGCGCAAAGTTGGCTTCGATAATAAACATTAAACGCTCAGTGGCAGTGGTTTGATGATTTACCTTACTTATTAAGCCTTGCTTTAAGCTTGTTAGTAAGTACCTAACCGTGGCTTCAATTAACCCCTGCTTACCACCAAAATAATGACTAATGATGCCTGACGATAAACCTGCATTTTTACTAATGCTGTTTATCGTTGTGCCTTGAAGCCCTTTATTTGCAACTGACTCTATAGTTGCGTCAATTAGCTGCTGACGTCTGACAGGTTCCATTCCGACTTTAGGCATAATTATTATTAATTGAACGTTCAATAAAGATAAGCTTAAGGTAATAGCTCTAATAATTCAAGGCTAAGGTAAACACCGAGATATTAAAATGTAGATAGAACATTAATGATCTAGTGATTAATAGAATAAATGCAATGATTTTAAAGTGGGTATGTATTCAATAAAATCAAATGGTTAAGTTTGTTTTTTTGAGTATTTGATATGGTGATGATTTCGTTACTATAATAAATTAAGAAAATCATTATAAAATCGTTAGTACCGTAATAGTTAGAGTACTAATAGTGTTATTTTAATGCAAAAGAGTATTAAACCTACAATTAGTTAGTGTTCTAATAAACACATGTGTAAATAGTTGACCCATAAATTAATTAATATTTAAACTAGATTCGGACAACATGATGCTCTGACTTTAAATTTTTATTGCAATTAAGCGTTATTAATAACGCCTTTAAATAGTAGGGGGTAACGTCTTAGTCTATTGCCAATGTAGTCATCAGCTAAAATTTGCTGGCAAATAAAGTCTATATCTTTGCTTGCCTCAAAGACCCAATCAAAACGCTCTATAGCCAGTAAAAAACCACGCTTTAAATGACTTTGAGAGCGGTACTGTTCTAGGTTTTTTTGAATAATTGAGATTTTGCTTGGATCAGCTTGAAGCTCTTCTACTACTTGGTTAATAAAAGTAGTATTGAGCTTACTGGTAGGGCGGTGTCTTAGTTTTCGTGGGTGCATTAGCGCTCGTTTGCAATGTTATATAATTTTTTCAAAAAGTCGTCCTTATGCTTTTCATGTTGGTAGTCAAGGTGGTAAGTATTATGAAAACCAAAGCGCAGTTCTACGCCGCTACCTTGTAAATATACGGTGTAACCGTCTACGTCAGAATAAGCAGTAACCCCTTGATAATGTTTACCTTCATCAGTCATTTCGCCTTTTTGAATTATACGTTCATAAACGGCCAAAATCTGTTTATTGTCGAGTTCGTTTTTCATGCTTTATACCTTTTATTTAATAACTCATACGATACAGATATGAGGGTCGATCAACTTAAAAACAATAGCTAAAAAAGTGTGATATTGCTTTGTAATTTAGCCTTTTTAAATTATGCTCAAAACTCATTTATTGTTGAGCTTACACCATGATAGACAAGGCGTTACTACTAAAAACTCGTGAATTATCGGATCAATTAATTGCATTGCAAACGCCTATTAGGATACTCGATGCTATTAATTGGGATAAACAAACTAAAGAGGAGTTTTTTAGACAAAAATGTCAAAAAAATCCACTTATTGATCGTGCATACTATCAACAGCGCGACCTCGGTTTTGTACCTAGCGAGTTACGCCAAGCGTTTTCTACTTTGCACCGTAACATTATTAACCAATTGGGGCAGTTAAATCCCATTGCTCAATACATGGGAAAAATGTGCACAGAGTATAAAACGGTATTAAGCATGCTTGAGTATCGTGGCACACCTGAGTTCCATGACTTATCGGTAGAGTTATTTGGTCATCCTAAAGATTTATTTCATGCCGGTGAGCCCTCACTTTCTGAGCTAGCTAATATGCTAGATAAACCGCTGCAAAATTTACTCATAGCCGACATACTACCTGACGACCCTAAAAATATTGCTGCTGTTGATGCGGTGCGTATTTTGTCTGAGCAAGTAAATGCCAGCATGGCAGGTATAAACGTAGAGGTTATGCTTAGCGATGGGATTGTCAGTGATGCAGCCGCCGGTGCAAATAATATAAAACTAAATCAAGATGTAAGTTTTTCCCAGCGTGAGCTTGATATTTTAGAAGTTCACGAAGGGTGGATACACGTAGGCACAACTCAAAATGGTTTGGCTCAGCCTTATTTAACCTGTTTAAGTAAAGGTACGCCAAGCTCGACTATTACCCAAGAAGGTTTAGCGGTACTTACCGAAATTATTACATTAAAATCGACCCCAAGGCGTTTATCTAAATTAGTGAATCGTATTCAAGCCGTTACAAAGGTAATAGATGGCGCTGAGTTTGTAGATATTTACCGTGACTACGTAGCGCAAGGTTTATCAAAAGATGACAGCTACACACTTGCGCAGCGTGTATTTAGAGGCAGTACGCCAACAGGTCTGCCGTTTACAAAAGATATTGCCTACATTAAAGGCTTTGTACTGGTTTATAACTTAATACGCGTAGCAATACAGCTTGGTCGAATCGATAGGCTACCTTTATTATTGGTAGGTAAAATATCGATAGATGACTTTAGATTAATATCGCAGCTTCATGATTTAGGTGTGATAGAGAGCCCACAATTTGTGCCGCCACACTTTAAAGATTTACGCGGTTTGGCCACCTGGTTGAGCTTCGGTCGTTTTATTGGCGACTTATCGTTTGAAAAGTTAGAAAACGATTATAAGCCGTTATTTTTATAATTATAAATTATTGAAATTAAGTCCTTTAATAGAATTAAGAACTGTTGATGTCTAATAAGCTTTTTGGCGTGACAAAGCTAGTTTATATGTTAACGGCTAAGGCGTGTTGAACTTTGTCGATTGAATTTCGTTAAATCAGGGAGAATCATATCGCGGCGCGAGGTTTTAACCTCGTGGTTCGGTAACTGCTCCTGCTTTACCCTATTGGTTTACTCCATGTAAGAGCCGAGCACAGCTTCCGCGTCTTACCTGCGTCCTTGTCTCTTGAACACAATTTGTCTGTCTGTTGAATTGGTATTAACAATTCGACAGATTCGACCATTTCAGCTAATTTCAACCATCCCTTTGCAGATGGCTTTATGCTAACTCGAACATTTCTCTTACTTTCATACCAACCACCAAAGAGCAACATGCCCTAGTCGTTTATTTTAAGTTATTACTCTAGGTCATTTTTATAAAAATACAAAAGCCCGGATAAAATATTTATATCCGGGCTTTTTCATTTCATTATTCAGTTATTAATAACTTAGAATGAAAGTCGAGCGCCTAAGTAAAAACGACGAGGCTCAACCCAGTCGGTTGCTTGACCAAATGCAAATGTACCATCACCTTTTTCTAAGCTCTGTTCAACCGTTGTTGCTTGATCATCAAGCAAATTAAATACATCTAAAAAGAACTCTGCTTTATAGCCATCAAAGTCATGAGTATATTTAACACGAATATCTAATGTGCCATAAGATGGTGTTACTTCGCTACCTACGTTTCCATCAGCTACCCAATTAGTTGTATAACCGCCAAAGTCATAGGCAGTATCAACTTGAAGTGGTAGGTACCGTCCTGAAATTGATTGCGTTTTACTATAGCGAGTACCTGAATTCCAGTTATATACACCACCTACCTCAATATTATTATCAAAATAATATGTACCTAACAATTTAAACTGATGCTCAACATTACCTGGCTGTTTGCCATACATATTTGGCGCACGAGGATCTAAAATTTCCCAGTCACCTTGGAAATCAGCGTTGCCATCTGAATTCGAATTACCTTTTGCATCGTTGTTTGTGTATGACGCAAGCATAAACCAATTATCAGTACGAAGTTTTTTAAACGTTACTTCAATACCTGTATACTCGCGTTTACCGCCAGCAAGAGTACCAATAACATAGTTAGAACCTGGGTTTTCATCATAACCAAAATATGAAAGAGGAAGTTCTAGGTCCGTTCCTGCTAAGTAGCCTTCTTCGGAATAGATACTTAAATCGTAATCTTCCATAATATCTTTAGTAGTACGCTTAGTATACGTTACGGATATATTAGTACTTTCGGTCAGATTCGTTGAATAACCAATTAAGTATTCATCCGTATAAGGTGTTTTAGTACTCGGTGAGAAAAAGGCATCTTGCTGTTTTGCACCACCGCGTGTTCTAAAGGTAACCCAGTCATCGTTGACATATACGCGTTCTTCTAAAACAGAACCGGTTAAATTACCCGCAAAAGAAGTCATGTCAGTACGAAGTGGATCGTAATATCTGCCACCAAACGCCCAAACTTTAGAATCACCATCACCAAAAATATCGTATACAATGCTTAAGCGAGGTGCTATTTCCCAATCAAAAGTAAATATAGTCTCGCCTGTTGATGCTATATGATCCCACTTTTCAGCACGCAAACCTGCGTTAACGGTTAGGTTTTCGTATGTTACGCTGTCTTGTAGATAGATCATTTTACCTTTAGTTTCAAGTTTAGACTTTGCTTGCTGAACTTGTTCTATTTGATAAGCATTTATATCACCGGTAGGGTTACCTGCACTGCTACTAAATATGATAGCTTTAACTTCATTTTCATCGACTATACCATCGCCACTTGTATCTGCACCGTGTAAGTTACCACTATCATTTAGAGCTTTTGCAACACGCACGTAATCAGCCGCTGCAAGACCTTTCTCACCAGTCCAAGAGCCTATTGCGTATGTTTCAAATGACACGCCACTATCAGCGGCCGCAATAGAATTATATTGAGTACTACCATTGTAAACACTGTTTGTAATATTTTCGTTTGTTTCAACAGAGTAACCAGCTTCGATAGTATGTTCACCAAAATCAGTATCTAAATAATATTCAAAGTTAATGTATGCGCTTTTCTTATTTCGATCCCTCAGAGTGTCAGCACCTAAACCCCCGATATCGGTTTGAGCTTTAGATGGCGATGCACTTAAAAAGGCAACATCACTGCGTGTTGATTTATCTGATGCTACAGACGAATATTCAGCTTCATGACTCATATAACCGGCGTTTATAATTAAATCTTCCCACGAATGTGAATAATCAAGTTTATAGTTGTCGCCACCAAGTTTTGTACCTGACTGTCTATTAAATGCCGTTGTAGTTGATGTTGAACCTGATTTTTCTCTCGGATCATTAAAGTAAGTAAAGACGAGTCGATCGTTGTCAGTTGCTTGCCATGTAAGCTTACCAAAGCCAAGATCAGACTCATCTGTTACTGAATGGCTGAATGCACCAGTGTCAGGATCGCTGATGTCGCTGTCACTATTTTTGAGTTGATAAGACGCGAAAAACCAAAGTTTATCTTTGATAATTGGCCCACCTAGGGTAATTGCAGTGTCATAATTTGAGAAATTATTATTTTCTTTTGACTCATTTTCGTAATCGGCGACTAAGCTGTCATTTTGAAAGTAATAATTTATAGAGCCATGGAACTCATTACTACCAGATTTTGTAACAACACGCGATACAAGACCAGCTCCACCGGCATACTTTGCTGCTACACCACCAGTAATGACTTGCTGCTCTTGAATTATCTCTGAGTTGATATTACCACCGGCTGTACCATCAACATTATCTGTTACATTAACACCGTCAATATAATAAACGTTGTCTGTTGAACTACCAACAGTACCACCAATATCAGAATAGTTGACACCTGACTTCGACGATGGATTGCCATCGGTAGTAGGTTTTACACCAGGTACTAGTTGAAGATAGCTTTGAAAGCTTCGACCAGTAGGAAGCGATTCCGTCATATCAAGAGTAACATCAAGACCAGTAGACGATGATGTAGTATCAATTGCAGTTACAGAACGGCCTGATACAACAATTTTCTCTATTGAATCAGTACTGGAAACGACTGAGTAATTTAAATTTAAGTTTTTGTCTGTAATTACTCGAACATTTTTTGCTTCGAATGGTTGAATTGAATTTCCTGTAATATCGACCACATATTTACTTGATGGATCTAAGCCCCTAAGTAAAACATAACCTGCAGAGTCAGATACTCCTTTTTTACTAACTAAACTTTCTGGTGACTGCACTGAAATGGTTGCGCCAGCTACTGGATTGCCTTGTTTATCTGTAACTCTTATTTTCAGTCCACCAGTATCAGCAGCAAACGCAGTGCTAGAAATACTGATAGAGGCAGCAATAGCGATAGATAATAATTTCTTGTTAAATTTTTTCATTAATTTTCCCTAATTCATTGTTATTTGACTTACTTTTGATTAATAAATCACCATAAACATTAACACTATTTTTTAGAATGTAAATAGCTTTAACTTTCATTTATTTGTTTTAAATTAGTTGTTAAGTACTGATTTATGACGGAAGGGGCGGGATTCTAACTCTCTAAATAAGAAAAATAGTCTATTTAGTAGAATGAAAATTATATGTGATTTATCTAAAAAATGCAGTTGGGACGAGCAACTTCGTTTTAATGGTGAAACTATAAAATAGGGCAGTTACACAAGTATTTTGTTAAGCCGTCAAACATTGTTTTTTGCTTGCTCATTTGAAGCGATGATTTCTGCACGTTTAAACGTTGTAGTGGGTTGTCGTAGCTAATTTTATAAGCGCCCATCGTACATCTGATAATTAAACCACTGTTGTTCAATTTAGGTAACTGAATAGGCTGATAATTTCATTTATATTGTCGCAAGTAGGGCTTGAAATATAGAATCAAAATACTGGTTTTATTGTTTAGCACTGTCGGGTGGGGAGTTCGCTTCATCAAACATTAAACCGCAAAATGAACCGTAAATACTACCGTATAAGTAGTACCGTGTTTTGCCTTTACAAACAGACTGCCCCATTATTAATGATAATACTTGTCACACAGGTTGTCACAATGAAACGACAAGGTTCTGCAACAATTTGCACTGTTCCAGATGCTTAGGTAGTTGTTGAGTTTATTAGCGCAAAAAACACGTCAAGCGGAAGTGCATCTACACTGTATGGCACAGGGAAATACCACCTGAATTAAGCGCATTAATAGCATTAACTTATTTAGTTGAGCTTACCGATTAACAAAATGAATCGAGAATCTTAATATTCATTTGTGTTGAGCTATATTAAACGTAGTTTTATATATTGCCATCATCCGCTCTGCTACCTCTGGCGAAGTCGAATTATGGTGAGTCTGCTTTAAAAAATCATAGGCTGCAGGTGTTTTCATGTAATTATCAATTAAGGCGATTGCTTTTTTTCCTTCTAAAGTTTTACTACAAGCAAAGTACCCATTTATAAACTCGGGGTATTCACTAATGTCTCGACTTTCTAGCTGAGAAAATTGCGTATCTGTTAAGTTCATTTTCATAGTGTTTTCATAATCGATGATCATATCAACACGTTTATGAATTAATAATTGGCTAAGTTGAGCAAAGCTGTTTGCGCCTGTTATTTTTGCTACTTGGGTTCTATAATCCGAAAATATCGCATCTAATTGTTGATAACTTGTGGAACTAACTATGGCAAAGGTGTGTTTGTTATTAAGTAATTTTGAAATAGAAACTTTTGTAGGTAAATCTTTTAAAGTGTTTTTGAAACCGAATAATTTGCGTTGCTGATGCATATAAGTTGGAATTTGAGAAAAGATAAGCTGTTTGTTTCGAGCTTTTGTTTTTATTAAATTAAAGCTACAAACAGCCTCGTTAGTCGATAAACGTTTAATTAATCGAGCATGATTTGTTCTCGTTAAAACGGTATAAAAATACGTGCTCAAAATTGGCTGAAAAAAATTATAGTATTGTTCGCCGGCTCTTGAATCGGCATCTTCATCTGAAAAATACGAATAAGATAAAATAGTGAGGGAGGGGGTCGCATAAATTAAAGAAGGTGTAACTAATAAACTGATAAGAATACATATTTTAAAAAACTTCATATTTATGCCTTTTTCTTTAAAAATACCAAGTATCTCCAGTGTTGTCTTTATAAAAAGCCCTTTCGGGCTTTTTTGTACTAAATTTGAATTTTATTATCGAGCGTTGGTGCTTTCAAATATTTTGTCAGCAGAGGCTGCAACAAAACCAGTATAAAGCTCACCGTCTGCTTTAGGGTAACGAATAGCAAACTCATAAAAACAGCTAGGGATGCTCATATCACCGTCACTAAAAGTAACTGAGTATTCATCAGCAAGTGTTGACGATTGCTCTAGTAACACCTCTGGAGAGCCTTTAACCTCGCCGCCTGATGTATTAAGCGAAAAACCTGCGTCTTTTAGGGCTTGGTTAACATCATGAATGTTATCAAACTTAGCAAGCGTATTAATATTTACGGTAAAGTGATTGGCACGGTAACCCCACGCCGACATCCACGCTGCATATTCGCTTTCAGCTAGCAGTTGTTTGTAAGTATCGGTGCTTACTTGCCAATGCGTGCCTGAATATAAAAAGTTGTCTGCTGTAACTGCACTTTCGTCAATTTGACTTACCATACCTGTCACGATGGCTTGTAACTCTGGCGAGCATTTTTCTACTAATAGTTCAGAGATAAATACTTTTGGCTGATTAGGATCGCTATGCTCATAGTGTTTTGCGTAAAGTTTTTTAGCTTCAAAGTGGTACTCACCACATTCTTTGTAACCAATTGCTAAAAAGTGAGCGGCGAGCTTTTCAAGACTCACTTTTTCTATATTAAATGTACGCAGCGCAATATGATCGTTAATGATGTCATCTTTTTGCGTTGAACCTAAAAGGTCATGAATTTTATCTGCCGATGGAGTTACGTTTAAATAGTTTTCCCAAAGGTTCTCAAATAATGTATTTACATCAGTATGCATGTTAAGTCCTTAAATCTAAAATTTGGTTTTATTGCTTATTCAATTACTAAGCCCGGCGCTAGGGTTTGCGGTAAGTTCACTTTGTCTGACTCCACAGATGCTACAGGGTATGCGCAATAATCGGCGGCGTAGTATGCACTTGCTCTGTGATTACCACTGGCGCCAATACCGCCAAATGGAGCTGCACTAGAGGCTCCTGTAATAGGGCGGTTCCAGTTAACAATACCGGCACGAATGCGCTTTAAAAAGTGAGTGTAATCATCTTCACTGTCGCTAAGTAAACCTGCAGATAAACCAAAGCTTGTGTTGTTGGCTTCAATAATTGCACTGTCAAAGTCGGTGTAACGATACACTTTAATTAGCGGCCCAAAATGCTCTTCATCTGGCATGTCGGTAATGCTTGTTACATCAATAATGCCTGGACTTACAAAACCTGTGCCTGGTTTTAATTGCTTAAGTTCAACAAGGATTTTCGCGCCTTTTGAGACTAATTCACTTTGCGCGGCAACCATACCCAGTGCTGCTTTTTCGCTTATCATTGCACCCATAAAAGGCTGCTCTGTAGCAAAGCTGTCGTCTACAACTATGTTTTTAGTTGCGCTTATTAGCTTTTCTAAAATAGCATCGCCGTTGGCTGATTTTTCAATAAATAAGCGACGTGCACACGTACAACGTTGACCTGAGGTAATAAAGCCTGATTGAATAATATCGTGCACAGCAGCGCTTATATCGCTCACATCTTTTACAATAAGAGGATTATTGCCGCCCATTTCAAGCGCTAAAATTTTGCCAGGGTGTCCTGCAAACTGTTTATGTAATAAGTGGCCTGTGTTTGAGCTACCGGTAAAAAACAAGCCATCTATATCTTTATGAGAAGCAAGTGCTTTACCTGTTTCAATTTCACCTTGGACAAGGTTAATAACACCCGCTGGCAAACCTGCTTTTAACCAAAGTGAGAGGGTAAATTCTGCAACGTGCGGAGTCAATTCTGATGGCTTAAATACAACGGTATTACCGGCTAAAATTGCAGGAACAATATGCCCGTTTGGTAAATGCCCCGGAAAGTTATACGGACCAAAAATAGCCACAACGCCATGCGGTTTGTGTCTAATAAACGCTTTAGCACCGGGCATTGGGTTTTCGGTTGTACCTGTACGCTCATGGTACGCTTTTACAGATATAGCTACTTTGCCTGTCATTGCGCCCACTTCGGTACGGGTTTCCCATAATGGCTTACCCGTTTCGCGTGCAATAATAGTAGCAAATTCTTCGCTGTGTTCTTTTAATTGTGCTGCGAAGTTTTCTAAAATGGCGATACGCTCTTCAAGTGGTTTGTCTGCCCATTGTAATTGCGCGGCTCTAGCTGCTTTTATAGCAGAATCTACTTGCTGGGCGTTTGCGCCATTACCTTGCCATACCACATCGCCATTACTTGGATTGATTGACTCAAATGCTGGACCAAGTCCCACATGCCATTGGTTATTAATTAGGTGTGTATTCATAAATTATTTACAGGCGGAAAAATCGCGCTGCATCTCCTTGGCTTAAATTAAGAGCATTAGCCACATCTTGGCTAATGACGAGGGTATGTTTTGCATGATTGTAATGTGCGTCTTTGGTAAATGTTGCTCTAAAGCCACTTACGCCTTGATTACATACAGCCAGCGTATCAGAGCTATTTTGTGATATGTGATCAAGCTCGCCAATCGTAACAGGGCAAACTTGAGAGTCGCGAATGCTGCGAATATTTCCAAGCTTTGCTTCAACTGTTGGGCCTGCGTCAAATAAGTCAACGTAGCCTCTGTGCTCAAACCCTTCTTTTTCTAATAATTTTAGCGCAGGCTTTGTTTTTTCATGTACATGCCCAATCACTGCTTGGGCTTTTTTGCTAAGCAAGTTCACATAAATAGGGTATTTAGGCATTAACTCGCTAATAAATACCTTATCGCCTAAGCCAACTAAGTGATCCGCTTGTGGAAATTCGATACTAAAAAAGTGCTCTTGTAGCCATTGCCAAAAAGGAGAATGACCGTCTTCGTCGCTAACACCGCGCATTTCTGCGATAACAGTATCGGCAAAACGCTCGCTGTGCTGAGCCATAAACAAAAAGCGTGAACGTGATAAAAATCGACCCGTTAAACCTTTACGGCTATTTTCGCGCAAAAATAATGTGCATATTTCTGAGCAACCTGTGTAGTCGTTACACATGCTTAAAATATCAACGGTGTTATATACATTTAAAGTAGGCGAGTGGTGTACTGTTTTACCTAAATGATAATGATATAAAGGCACCGATAAGCCTACTGCGGCTTCTATAGCGGTTGTACCAATAACCTCACCTGTTTCACTGTCTTCTAAGACAAATAAATAGCTTTCATCAAGTGGCTGGTTAATGTTTTTGGCAAAGCTTTTTTCAGCACGTTCAATCTTTTCTTTAAGCTGTGTATCGTCCACAGGTAAAGAGGTAAACCCATGACCGGATTCAATCGCTATTTGTTTAAGCGCGTCAAAATCATTGGCAGTAATAGGACGTAATACTTGCATTTATTGCTTGCTCCAATAGCACGCTTGTAGGCGTGCTAAGTTAAACTATATTAACCGTTTACTACATCGCTAACTGCTTTTTCAAAGCGCGCTAAGCCTTCTTTAATATCCTCAAACGGAATAACTAAAGACGGTGTAAAGCGAATTACATTCATGCCAGCTACAAGGTTCATTAAACCATTATTAGCACTGGCTACTAAAAAGTCGCGTGCACGGCCTTCAAATTTGTCATTTAGTACTGCGCCAATTAATAAGCCTTTACCACGTACTTCGCTAAATACATTGTACTTTTCGTTAATTGCGTTTAATCCGTCACGGAACAATTGCTCGCGCTCTTTAACACCGTTTAGTACGTCTGGTGTATTTACGGTATCAAATGCGGCTTCAGCTACAGCACAAGCTAGCGGATTACCGCCATAAGTAGAACCGTGAGTACCAACTTTTAAATGCTCAGCAATCGGTGTACGAGTGATCATAGCGCCAATTGGAAAACCACCACCCAATGCTTTTGCCGTTGTTAAAATGTCAGGAACAACCCCTAAACCTTCATAAGCGTATAAATCGCCTGTGCGACCAACACCCGTTTGTACTTCATCAAAAATAAGTAACGCGTTATGTTTAGTACAAAGTTCGCGTACTTTTTTAGCAAATTCATCTGTTGGTGAAATAATACCGCCTTCACCTTGTAATGGCTCCATCATAACAGCACATGTTTTATCGCTGATCAGCGCTTCAAATGCCGCTATATCGTTAAAATCACAATGTACTATGTCAGCAGGTTTTGGACCAAAGCCATCTGAATAAGCCGCTTGCCCGCCCACAGTTACTGTAAAGAATGTGCGACCATGGAAACCTTTATTAAAGGCAATAATTTGCGATTTTTCAGCGCCATATACGTCCAATGCATAACGACGAGCTAACTTAAGCGCGGCTTCGTTTGCTTCTGCGCCTGAGTTTGCAAAGTAAACTTTATCAGCGAATGTTGCTTCAACCATTTTTTGAGCTAAACGAAGTGCTGGCTCATTGGTCATAACATTTGATAAATGCCAAATTTTTTCGCCTTGCTCTTTTAATGCTTTAACTAATGCAGGATGACAGTGACCTAAACAGTTAACGGCAATACCACCGGCAAAATCAATGAACTCATTATTATTTTGATCCCAAACGCGTGAACCTTCACCACGAACTGGAATGATTGCTGATGGATTATAGTTTGGTACCATTACGTCGTTAAATAAGTCTCTAGTTACTTGCATTTTTGTACACCTAAATTAAATGGGCTTAGATAAAAGATTAGTTGCTAAATTAAAGAAGAATATAGCCGTTATTCTTGAGCAAACACGTTATTATTTTTTATAGGACACTATTATCGAAGGTTCGCAGTTAAAATTGCAGTGCTATTTTGTGAAAAATGGTTAGAATAAAAGGCAAAATAACGAAATAAATAACCATTATGATAACTCCACAAGACGAAAAGCTATTATCGATACTAAAAACAAATGCACGCGCGAGTATTTCTGACCTTGCCAGACTATTGAACCTGTCGCGCTCTACAGTGCAAAGTAGAATGTTAAAGTTAGAAGAAAGCGGGGTAATTAAAGGGTATAGCGTAGACTACGGAGATGACTATTTAAACAAAATGGTATCGGCGCATGTATCAATAAAAGTAAAGCAAAAGCTCACCACTAAAACCAACTTAGAACTAAAACAAATTGATGCCATTTCACAGCTTTATGCCATAAGTGGCGAGTTTGATTTAATTGCGGTAGTTCAAGCACAAAATTTGGAGCAACTTAGTCATTTGCTAGACGATATTGGCAACCTTGATGGGGTAGAGCGTACAACATCGTCTGTTATTTTAGAAACCAAATTCAAGCGATGAGCCAGAGTATGTATTATGTCAATGCATCAGATTACTTTGTTGATGCATTGGTTATTTTTGGCGTCACTTTTACTCTTTTCACCACAGTTTTATTTGCTTCATCAAGCTTAATAAAGTAAGCATTACCGCCAATACCTTTAAACTCTTCATCTGTGAATACAATGGTGTTGTCGTCAAAGAACGTAACAGCCTCTTTTTGAGTAACAATCCCTAGGTCTATTTTTGATACATCACCAGAGAAAAATTTATCACCTTCAAAGTTTTCAAATAACCAAATACTGGTTGAATCAAGTAATACCAATTTTTTACGATCAGGACTTAAGGCTGCTGATGTTATCCAACATAGTTTTTCTAATGTAGTACATGTTTTAAAAGAATCGATTAACTCAGCTTTAAAGTTAGCGGCGTGATCGCCCACTTTATATACCTTAGTAATACCATCAAACGGTTCAGTGCGGTTTTTAGTAAATAAATATAAATGACGGCCAAGCGCGACAAATGCTTCTAAATCAAAATTTCGATTATTGGGTTTTATTGGACTTTCATCCATTTCTGGGTAGGTAAACTTTATAATTTCTGCTTGAGTTATATCTGTTTTTATATCTATTGGGTTTTCTATTTTATAAATAGTGAGCCATCTGCGGTCGTTTTTGTTATTGCCAAAATCACCTAGGAAAAAATGCCCAAACTTGTTTTGAGTCATATCTTCCCAGTCTATGTTTTTGGCATTTTCAACTAAGATTTCTTTGGCGATAGAGCCATCTTTATTGAGCCTATATAGTTTGGGTTCATTGCCTCCATCGTTAATAGCCCATAGGCGTTTTTGCTTATCAAATTCTATACCTGATATTTCTTTTAATTTAGGATCAACTGAGATTTCTTTTTTGCTATAAAGGGTATAGATTGAAGAACCAATAAGTGTGGCTATTATTAAAAAGGTGATTGCTATAGTTATTAGAATGCTTTTTTTCAACATGAAAATTATGATATTTCAAAGTATTAATATGCGGTTTATTATCGTTTATAAAAGCGCATAACAAAAGAATTTTATAAGTTTAAGTAATACTTTTGAATTATTTCATGTTTGGTACTAATAAAAGTTTAGACAATAAATAAAGTGTGGCACGTCTAGTTGGTTTAAATATTGCTCTATAATATTGAGCTTTTCAAAAGTGAATGTTTAGATACTAACTGCACTTTTTAGGTGCAAAAAAAAGAATTGCTGCACTGTAATAATGCGTAAATAAAGTTTTGGTTAACTTACAACGTGTTTAATGATTTTGAATGGAATCCACATCGCCTTTTTGTTTAGTTGTATGGCCTGTGGCAAAGATTAATTACCCTTTATGGTTTAGTTGGAGCCTGCTATGTTGAATAAACGTTTTTTTAAAACAAAAGATGAAGCTGAAGTTACTTTTGAGTTCACTCACCCTGAGGCAGAGCAAGTCTGTTTGTTAGGTGAATTTAATGATTGGCAGCCAGTGCCAATGAAGCTCAATAAAAAAAAGGGCGTTTTTAAATGTAAGCAACGCCTTCCTATTGATCAGCAGTTCCATTTTCGTTATCTAATCAATGGAGATATTTGGGATAACGACCACCAAGCCGACGGTTACATTGGTAATACATTTGGCACAGAAAATAGCATAGTGAATACGCAACGTATAAATTAAGGCCAATAAATGGACGCTCTTTCGCAGTTATTTTATCTGCATGGCATTGGTTATGAATTCACTAAATACACTGGTGAACAGGTTGTTTTTAGCAACGATACACGAAAGCAAGCTTTACAGTGCTGTGGTATTGACACCGACGATGCTAATCAAATAGCGCATCTTAACTATGAATTAGATGCAGCTACTTGGCAGCAATTAGTTCCGCGTGTTAGCTTGCTTGAATGGCCTGAAAATACCTTAAAGATTCGTATAGATGAACGTCAACAGCATTTATGTGTAGGCATAAAAGTAGAGGCGCTTGGTCTTGACTTGGCATTTCAAACTATGCGTGATTTACCTGTCACAGGTGAATATTACTTGCATGGCGTGCGATATATTGAGGTTGCGCTTGAATTACCTTTTATCCCAGCTGGATATTATGATGCAACGATAAAAGTAGGCGAGCAATTTTCAAATACACAGGTTTGGTCTGTTCCTGAACAAGTATATCAAGTAGATGATATAAAGCGTACAGGGCTCTCTATTCAGCTTTATACTTTAAAAAATAAAGCGCTATTAGGTGTTGGAGATTTTAGCGATTTATTATCGTTAACTCATTTATGTAGTGCGCAAAATATGGATTATATTTTACTTAATCCACTTCATTTATTATTTGCCGATATGCCAGAGCGAGCAAGTCCTTATAGCCCTAACAGTCGTGCTTTGCTAAACCCTTTATATATTGCCATTGATTTATGTGACGACGCTAATAACAATACAGAGCTAAATGCTTTAATGCAAAGTGATGATGTTATTTCTCTCATGCAAAGCAATGATCAATTTATAAATTACGAAAACGTAAGTCGTATTAAATATACGTTATTTAAAGCGCTTTATAGTCAGTTTGAATTAACTGCCAGTAATGAGCGTCGACAAGCGTTTACAGCATTTTGTAACACTCATACAAGTACGCTAAATACCCTTGAATCAGACAATTTAACGTTTGACTATTATTTGCAGTGGCAAGCGTATTTACAGTTAGCACTTTGTCAAAAAAGTTGTATAGAGCTGGGAATGGCTATTGGTTTAATCAACGATTTAGCTGTTGGGTGTGCTGGCGATGGGGTCGAATTTAAAAATCAGCAATCATTATTTAGCCAAGAGGCAAGTGTTGGTGCCCCGCCAGACCCATGGGCTGAAGCAGGTCAAAACTGGGGGCTTCCGGCACTCAATCCTCGCAGTCTTAGCAATAATCACTTCGAGTTTTATCGCTCACTTATTCGCGCAAATATGCAAAATGTAGGTGGTCTCAGAATTGACCATGTAATGGCTATTAGGCGTTTATGGTGGTGTTTTGAAACGAATGGTAAACAAGATGGCTGTTATGTTTATTATCCGTTTGAGCATTTACTCGCAATTTTAAAAATTGAATCGCATATTAATCAAAGTATTGTTATTGGCGAAGATCTGGGTGTAGTCCCCCCTGAGGTAAGAGATGCTTTAGCCTCTAGCGGTATTTTTTCTAACAGCTTATTTTATTTTGAAAAACAGCACGATGATGAATTTTTATTGGTTAACGATTTACCATCACGTTGCTTATTAATGATTGCCAATCACGATGTGCCTCCTTTTATGGGCTGGTGGCAACACGATGATTTAGATATAAAGCAGCAATATAGTTTAATTAACGAGCAGCAATGCAACGACTTAACCCACCAACGTGTTGAAGAGCAAGAGCGATTATTGCGCTTTATTAATGCCAATCAAACAAAAGAACTTAACCTACAAGCTAATGCAATGGACGTTTATAAATCACTTGCCTTATGTTTAGCAAAGTCGCAATCACGATTACTTGCGCTGCAAATAGATGATTTAGATGAGCAGCTTTACAGTGTCAATATTCCAGGAACAGATACCGAGTATCCCAATTGGCGGCGTGTTTTAACACACACTTGCGAAGAGATTTTTAGTAAAAATGCCTCTTTGTTAGCTGCAATAGATTCAATAAGGAAAGGTTAATGAGTAGCTCAGCAGTAGATAATATTGGATCTTCTTTTAATAGTTATGATGATCAAGTACAAGCGTTAAGCGCAGGTCGTTTTAAAGACCCGTTTAGCTTTCTTGGGGCACATAAACTAACAAACACAGACACAGAGTTACGACTTTACTTACCCACTGCGTTGAATGTTGTAATTAACCTTGGCGGTAAAAAAATAAAAGACGCTGCGATATAAGCAAAGTGATTTGTTTATTGCAAAGCTAAAAACATTGCCAAGCGCGCCATATCAATGTGATGTTGAATACACAAATACAGCCGTTACGTTTTACGATGAATACAGTTTTGACACTGCGCTCGATACACAGGCAATGTACTTATTTAACGAAGGTAGTTTAGAGCATGCATACTCACACTTTGGTGCACATTTTAGCACTCAACAAAATGTAGAGGGGGTGCGTTTTTGTGTGTGGGCGCCAAATGCAGCAAGTGTATCAATTATTGGTGAATTTAATTTTTGGCAAGCTAATCGTCACTTTATGCGCTTTCATCCTGCAAGTGGTGTATGGGAATTATTTATACCAGGCCTTAAAGCTGACATGTGCTATAAATTTGCAATTACCGCACAAAGTGGAGACGTGTTTGAAAAAGCAGACCCATATGCGTTTAAAATGCAGCAAGCCCCCGGTACTGCCAGTGTATTGCAATACAAACCAGAACCTATAATTCTTGATGAACAGGCCTTAAAAAATAGACAAAAGCGTAACCATATTGATGCACCAATTAGTATTTATGAAGTGCATTTAGGCTCATGGCAACGCGCTGAAAATAATCGTTATTTAAGTTACGTAGAGCTTGCTGACAAGCTAGTTAGCTATGCACTTGAAATGAATTTCACCCACCTACAGCTTATGCCTATCAGTGAATACCCGTTTGATGGCTCGTGGGGCTATCAACCCGTTGGTTTATTTGCACCTACTAGCCGTTTTGGTGACTATAACAGTTTTAAATATTTTGTAGAGCAATGCCATAAAGCAAATTTAGGTATTTTACTCGACTGGGTACCTGGGCATTTTCCAAGTGATCCGCATGGTTTGCATCGTTTTGATGGCACTCATTTGTACGAACATGCCGATATGCGTCAAGGTTTTCATCCCGATTGGAATACCTATATTTATAATTACGATCGCCCTGAAGTTAAAAGCTTTTTGATTTCTAATGCGATGTATTGGTTACACCAATTTGGGCTTGATGGTTTACGAGTAGATGCAGTGGCTTCAATGTTGTATTTAGATTACAGCCGTAAAGAAGGTGAATGGATCCCTAATTGTTATGGTGGACGTGAGAACCTTGGTGCAATCGAGTGCCTAAAGCAGGTTAATTTACGAAGTTATAAAAACAACCCTGGCATCATGATGGTAGCCGAAGAATCAACTGCATGGCCAGGTGTTACACAAAGTGTTGAGCATAACGGTTTAGGGTTTGGCTATAAATGGAATATGGGCTGGATGAACGATAGTTTGCACTATATGCAACGCGATCCGCTTTACAAACAGCACCACCATCACGAAATAACCTTTTCGATGGTATACGCCTTTAGTGAGAACTTCATACTGCCATTGAGTCACGACGAAGTAGTGCATGGCAAAGGCTCACTTATTGAAAAAATGCCAGGGGATGATTGGCAAAAGTTTGCAAACCTTCGAGCTTATTATGCGTTTATGTGGGCGCATCCAGGTAAAAAATTATTGTTTATGGGTTGTGAAATAGCGCAGCGCACTGAGTGGGGCCACGATCATTCGCTTGATTGGCACTTATTAGAGCATCAAAGTCACAATGGTATAAAACAAACAATTAAAACACTCAATCATGTATATAAAAACCAACCTGCTTTGTACGAACTTGACACAAGTGCAGCAGGCTTTGATTGGATAGATAACAACAATAACGATCAAAGTATTTTAAGTTTTGTAAGGTATGCCAAAAATGCACGAAATTTAGTGGTTGTTATAGCTAATTTCACTCCAGAGTCTTATCAAAATTACGTCATTGGTGTGCCAAATAAAGGCCGCTATAAAGTAATTTTAAATACAGATGAAACCGATTATTTTGGCTCAGGGATAGACGTTACACAAAACGAATCAAAGATAGTTACTACCTTCGACAGCCCTAATCATGGGTTCGCTCAAAGCATTTCTATTGCCATTGGTGGTTTAACTACTATTTATTTACAAAAGGTCGAAGATGAGTAATCAATTTGAAGTCACTCACGGCCAAGTTGAACCCTTAGGTTCAAGTGTTACTGACGGCGGTGTAAATTTTGCACTTTATGCACCAAAAGCAGCTCAAGCTTATTTATGTTTATTTGACAAAAGTGGCCATTCAGAAATATTAAAGGTGGCAATGAGCATTAACGAAGGCGGCATTTGGAGTATTCATATATTTCCTTTAAATGCAGGTGCTTTGTATGGCTTTAGAGTAGAGGGTGAATATAACCCTAAGCACGGTCAATTGTTTAACGAAAACAAACTATTAATAGACCCTTACGCAAAAGACTTATTTGGTGAGTTTACTTGGAGTGAGCGTCATTATGGGCAAATGCCAATCGGCACTAAAAGCACCGTAAATAATGCGATTGATATACCTAAGTCAAAAGTAGCAGCACCTGTGTTGTACGCGCATAAAAAGCCAAACCATAGATGGTCAAATACGGTTATATACGAATGCCATGTGAAAGGAGCAACGTGCCGTCATCCCGAAATTCCTAAGTACCTACAAGGGAAATTTTTAGGACTAAGTCATCCCAGTTTTATTGAACACTTACAGAGCTTTGGTATTACAGCTGTGGAACTTTTACCTGTTCATTCATTTATTAGTGAACAATTTTTAACGGGTAAAGGGCTGCAAAATTATTGGGGTTACAACACGCTTAACTTTTTTACACCTCATAAAGACTACTTGGTTAAAGACGATATAAATGAGTTTAAGCAAATGGTGCGAGAGCTTCATGCGGCCGACATTGAAGTTATTATCGACGTTGTTTACAACCATACCGCAGAGGCCGGTAATGATGGCCCAATATTGTCACTTAGAGGCTTTGATAACTTAGCTTATTACCGCACTGTAAGCGAACGACCAGATTTATATATAAACGATACTGGATGCGGTAACACGATTAATATTGACCACCCTCGTGTATTACAACTTGTACTCGATAGTCTTCGTTATTGGGTTGAAGTAATGGGAGTTGATGGCTTCAGGTTTGATTTGGCGACTATTTTAGGGCGTTCTCAATCTGGGTTTAGCGCTTCTCATACTTTCTTACAAGCGGTTGCCCAAGATCCTATTTTAAACAAAGTAAAGCTCATTAGTGAACCGTGGGATATAGGCCCTGGTGGCTATCAGTTAGGTGCTTTTCCGGCACCTTGGCGAGAATGGAACGATCAATATCGTGATGTAATAAAGCGTTTTTGGAAAAGTGAAGAAGGCATTATCGCCACCGTTGCCAAACGTTTACATGGCTCATTTGATATTTTCGAGCACAGTGAGCGCGGTCCGCTCAATAGTATAAATTTTATAACGAGTCACGACGGTTTTACGCTTGCTGACTTAGTTAGCTACGAAGAAAAACACAATGAGGCAAATGGTGAGCAAAATCGAGATGGTCACAGTGCTAATCATTCTTTTAATTGTGGTGTAGAGGGATTTACAAATGATCCTAAAATAACAGCGCTTCGCTTGCAACAGCAAAAAAACTTTTTGCTTACACTTATTTTGTCCAAAGGAGTTCCTATGCTCTCATCTGGGAGTGAAATAGCGCATTCGCAAGGGGGAAATAATAATGCTTATTGCCAAAATAATCGCACCAGTTGGCTTGCATGGAAAGACTCACAATTAAATCATACATTGACTCGTTTTATAGACGATGCACTAAAAATCAGACGTGCCCACAGTGCGTTTAAACACAGTGTGTTTTTAGATGATATTGATGAGCGCTTTACAGTTAGGTGGTTTACCGAAGAAGGTGTAACTATGACTGACGCGCATTGGCATGAAAATACGCGTCAGTTTTTAATGTACAGCTTGCTCGATAAGCAAAATAAACATGCACTTTTAATAATTTTTAATGCGAGTAAAAAAGTAATCTCCTGCCAATTGCCGCAATCTCCAATAAGTGCGCCTTGGCAAATGGTTTTATCAAGTGTAAATAATGCATCTGTAAGTAGTAACAACGATGCGATGGTTGAAATTTCTGCACAAAGTAGCTGGGTTTTCAGTTCAAATTTAGAGGAAGTAGGTCATGGCTAAGCAAGATGAACAAGTGTGTGTAGTAAAGGGTTGGCAAGAAGGCCCTGTTATTGATGAAAATACGTTAAAAGATGATTTAACACGTCACTTTTATTACACCCTCGGCCGAGATAAGGTCGGTGAATCACAGTTATATTTATATCATGCATTAGCGCTCACTATTCGCGATCGACTTGTTGCTCGTTGCAGAGAAACCAATCAACAAATTAGACAGCAAAAGCGCCGTAAAACGGCTTATCTTTCTCTTGAGTTTTTAATGGGACGAGCACTGGGTAACGCTATTTTAAATCTAGATTTAGATGATCAAGTTGCTTCTGCATTACAAGAATATTGTACAACAGTCGAAACGCTTGAAGATGCCGAACATGATGCAGGGCTAGGTAATGGTGGTTTAGGGCGTTTAGCGGCCTGTTTTTTAGATAGCTGTGCAAGTTTGGCCCTGCCTGTCATTGGGTATGGCCTTCGTTACGAATACGGTATGTTTAATCAGTCTATAAATGACGGAAATCAAATAGAACAACCCGACAACTGGCTTCGTGAAGGACATCCATGGGAACTGAGTGCTCCAGAGCATGCAAAGCGCGTTAAGTTTAGTGGCTATGTGCAAAGCTATACAGATAAATATGGCCGAGAGCATCGTCAATGGATGAGTTCGCACGATGTATTAGCTGTGCCTTATGATGTACCAATTCCTGGTTATAAAAATAATATTGTTAATACACTTCGTCTGTGGAAGTCAGAAGCGACAGATGAATTTAATCTAACTGAGTTTAATGCTGGTAGTTACTCAGAAGCTGTAGCACAAAAAAATCTAGCTGAACAAATTACTATGGTGCTTTACCCAAACGACAGTAGCGAAAATGGTAAAGAACTTAGGTTACGCCAACAGTATTTTTTATCGTCTGCGAGTATTCAAGACATTGTTGATCAATGGGTTGCACAACACGGTGAGAGTTTTTCTGATTTTTCTGATTTTCATGTGTTTCAATTAAACGACACGCATCCAAGTATTGCTGTTGCAGAGCTGATGCGTATTTTGATTGATGACTACGAACTTGATTGGGAAGATGCTTGGCAAATTACTACTAAAACAATGGCCTATACAAATCATACCTTACTTCCTGAGGCACTTGAAAAGTGGTCAGTATCTTTGTTTGCAAGGTTATTACCGCGTATTTTAGAAATAGTTTACGAGATAAATGCACGTTTTTTAGCCCAAGTTGCACAGCAGTGGCCAGGGGATGTTAACAAACAGCGAGCGCTATCGCTTATTGAAGAAGGTGATGAGCCGCAAATTCGTATGGCTTATTTAGCAATAGTCGGTAGTTACTCCGTAAATGGAGTCGCGGCACTGCATACTGAGTTACTAAAAGCGGGCTTGTTTAAAGAGTTTTATGCACTGTGGCCAGATAAGTTTAATAACAAAACAAATGGCGTAACACCACGTCGTTGGCTTGCTCACTGCAACCCTATTCTAAGCAAATTAATTAGCGAAAAAATTGGTAACGATTGGGTAGGCGATTTTAGTCAAATTAGTCAACTACGTCGATTTTTTGATGACCAAACCTTTCATATTCAGTGGCAATCAGCTAAACGCGAAAACAAACAACGCCTTGTTGATTTAGTCAAAGCGCGTTGCGGTGTTGAGTTCGATGTATCGATGATGTTTGACGTACAAGTTAAGCGAATTCATGAATACAAACGCCAACTACTTAATGTGTTGCATGTAATTCATCTATATGACCGTATTCGTCGCGGTGATACGCAAGGGCTTGTTCCGCGTTGTGTATTACTCGGCGGTAAAGCTGCGCCAGGCTATTACATGGCTAAAAAAATTATTAAGCTAATCAACAATGTGGCTGAGGTTATTAATAAAGATCCATTAGCAGCACCGTATTTACGCGTAGCATTTTTACCAAATTATAACGTAACAGCAATGGAAGTTATTTGCCCTGCAACCGATTTGTCAGAGCAAGTGTCTACCGCAGGTAAAGAAGCATCAGGTACCGGTAACATGAAGTTCATGATGAATGGTGCATTGACGATAGGTACACTTGATGGCGCAAATATTGAAATTAGAGATGCCGTGGGTGCTGATAATTTCTTTTTGTTTGGTGCTCAAGCACATCAAATTGATGATATTAAATCACGTTATAATCCAGAGCATTTAATTTCACAAAATAGTGACTTGGCAAACGTAATGCAGCTTTTAGAAAGTGGCCATTTTAATTTATTCGAACCATGCTTATTTGATGACGTGATCAATGCGATTAAGAGCCCGAACGATCCTTGGTTGGTCGCGCATGATTTTGAAAGCTATGTTGATGCTCAAAAACAAGTAGATAAGACCTACACTGATCAAGCCTATTGGACACAAATGAGTATTTTAAATACAGCAGCCAGTGGCATGTTTTCAAGTGATAGAACCATAAGCCAATACAGTGACGACATTTGGCATTTAGAACCCCTCAACATTAGTGCAACAGACTTAACGACAACTAAAAGTCATACCACTAACAGCAAAAACTAAATGGAGAGAGTATTATGCCCAACTACGAAAATCGTTATATAAGCAGCCTAACCAGAGAAACTTACGCACTAATACTGGCTGGAGGTCGCGGTTCACGCCTGCATGAACTGACTGACTGGCGAGCAAAGCCTGCGGTTTACTTTGGTGGTAAACATCGAATAATCGACTTTCCGTTATCTAACTGTATTAACTCAGGCGTTAGGCGCGTTGGTATTGCCACACAATATAAGTCTCATTCACTTATTAGGCACGTTAACCGTGCTTGGGGGCATTTTAAAAAGGAATTGGGAGAGTCGGTTGAAATTCTACCTGCATCGCAGCGTCAAGGCGATGATTGGTATTGTGGAACCGCCGATGCTGTTTTTCAAAATATAGATATTATTCGTCATGAACTACCAAAATATGTGATGATTTTATCGGGCGATCATGTATATCGCATGGATTACGGTGCTCTTTTAGCTAAGCACGTAGAAAATGGCGCCGACATGACTGTTTGTTGCATCGAAGTACCCGTAGAAGAAGCCGCCGATACCTTTGGTGTAATGACCGTTAATGAGGAAAATCGTGTTTGCCGTTTTGACGAAAAGCCTGCAATGCCAAGTTCAGTACCTGGTAAGCCAGGTACGTGTTTAGCTTCAATGGGCAATTACGTATTTAACACCGAATTTTTGTTCGAACAGCTCAAAAAAGATGCTGAAAATGAAGGCTCTGGTCGCGATTTTGGCCACGATATTATTCCAGCGATAATAGAAGAGCATAACGTATTTGCCTTCCCATTTAGAGATCCAAACCAAGAAGGGCAACCTTATTGGCGTGATGTGGGTACACTAGATTCATTCTGGGAAGCTAATATGGAACTGGTAATGCCTGAGCCGCAACTTGATTTATACGATCCGATGTGGCCAATTTGGACCTATCAGGAACAACTACCGCCCGCTAAGTTTATTTTTGATGACGATGATAGGCGCGGAATGGCCTTAGACTCAACAGTTTCTGGTGGTTGTATTATTTCGGGCTCTGCTGTTAGAAAGTCTTTATTGTTTTCAAATGTACATATTCGTTCATTTTGCGAGATAGAGCAGTCAGTTATATTGCCTGGTGCAATTATAAATAGAGGCTGCAAAATTAAGCGGGCGATAATAGATAGAAGCTGTGAGATACCAGCAGGACTAGAAATTGGTTTTGATCGTAAGACAGATGAAGACAATGGCTTTAGAGTGTCTAAAAAAGGCATCGTACTCGTGACCCGTGATATGCTCACTGAGCTTGCAAAAAAGCTTGCGCGCCAAGCAAATGAAAATAAAAAGTTAGCTTAAATAAACTAGCTAACTAATTTTAAGCATGACAACAAGGCTTGCTCTTTATTGAGCAGGCTCATTAGGTTAAAGGAAGTAGTAAATTAATGCATGTATTAATGGTTGCAGCAGAGAACGACGCGTTACCAGGCGCTAAAGTAGGTGGAGTAGCTGATGTAGTGCGTGATGCACCAAAGGCGTTGGCAGAGCAAGGTGTAACTGTAGATGTTGTTATTCCTGATTACGGCTTTGCGTTTATTGAGCGTATTTATCTCGGTGAAGTAACGGTTGCTTTTAATGCACAGCCACATGTTTTAACACTTTTTAAAGTACGACAAACGCAAAGTAATGTCAGCCAAATTGTTATTAGCCACCCATTGTTTAGTGAATCAGGCACTGTTTACTGCAACGATGCACCCGGTAGGCCATTTGCCACGGATGCAACCAAGTTTGCTTTATTTAATGCCGCAGTTTGTGAGGCATTATTACAAGGGGTACTTACACGCCCTAATGCATTACATTTGCATGATTGGCACAGCGCGTGTGTTGCCGTTTTAATTAAATTTGAGCCACGTTATAGCGCACTAAATAACATACATATAGCCTACACTGTACATAACATAGCGCTGCAGGGAATAAGGCCTTTTAAGCACGATGACTCGAGTCTAGAAGCATGGTTTCCTTCGCTTAGTTATAACGGTCAACATTTATGTGATCCACGTTATCCGCATTGTTTTAACCCAATGCGCAGTGCCATTAACCTATGCGATAAAGTACATGTTGTATCACCAACCTATAGCCAAGAAGTACTTAAACCAAGTAATTATGAACATGGTTTTTTTGGCGGCGAAGGGCTTGAGCAAGATCTGCAAAATGCGGCAGAACAAGGCAAGCTGGTTGGTATTTTAAATGGCTGTGAGTATCCTAAGTTAACAAATGAAAATGCAGACTTAAATACTTTATATAAAAAAATAGAGAACACTTTATTTAGCTGGATGAGTAACCATAAGCAGCTTCAAAGTGGTTATTATATTGCGCACCAGCGACTACAGCAATTTAAAGCAGCAGCAAATAATGGCCCGTTAGTAACAAGTGTAGGGCGACTTACAGAGCAAAAAGTCTTGTTGTTGTGCCAGCAGGTGAACGGTACTTTAGCGATTGATAACGTTTGCCAACTAGTTAATAAATACGGTGGTCGATTCATTGTTTTAGGTTCGGGTGACAAAGAGCTTGAAAGTCTTTTTACTAAAGCGATGTCACGCAATTCTAACCTTTTATTTTTGCAAGGTTATGGTCAAGGTGTTGGTGATTTAATGTATCAACTAGGTGATTTGTTCTTAATGCCAAGTTCGTTTGAGCCATGTGGTATAAGTCAAATGCTTGCAATGCGAGCGGGACAGCCTTGCTTGGTGCATAGTGTTGGCGGATTAAAAGACACCGTTCAGCATAATGAAAATGGTTTTAGTTTTAGTGGCGACACATTAGCCATGCAAACTAGTAATTTAATCACCTGTTTAGACGAAACACTCTCAATTAAAAAGCAAGAACCTCAAAAGTGGCATAAAGTAAAAAAGGGTGCTGAGCAAGCCCGTTTTTCATGGACGCAAATCGCAACTGCTTATATAACAACCTTATATAGGTAAATTATTACGTGCTTTGCAAAGTTCAGTGACAATTGTATCGCTTTAATGTTTAATGACTTAGTCTGATGTAAAAAACAAGAAGTAGGTAATGTGTCTGTATTTGTTGCAAGGCAAGCAATATTTAATCGTCGTCAAAATGTAGTAGCTTACGAGCTACTTTTTCGTGATAGCCCTAAAAATTATTTTCCTGATATTGCAGAAGGCCAAGCGACCGCTCGTCTTATTATGGAGAATCAACTTAACTTAGGTACTCGCCATATTACATCAGGTAAAAAAGCACTCATTAATATTGGTCCTGAATCATTGAAGCTCGACTTATGCGCTTTTTTGCCTTGCCAAGATGTTGTAATCGAACTACTTGAAACCATTGAGCCAAACGATGATAACTACGAACTATGCCGAGGTTTATTTCATAGTAATTATAAACTCGCACTCGATGATTTTGTGTATAAACCACAGTGGGATCGTTTTTTAAAGCTCGTCAAATTAATAAAATTTGATATAAGAATGACACCGCTTAACGAAATACAACCCATCGTTAAAAAGCTGCAAGCACATAAACAAATAAAAATATTAGCCGAAAAAATAGAAACACAAGACGACTATAAATTAGCCTTTGATATGGGGTTTGATTATTTCCAAGGTTATTTTTTTGCAAAACCCACTATGATCAAGCAAAACGATATCGATTATAATTATGGGTTAGTTGTCGCTATTTATGCTGAAATAATGAAGCCAAACCCAGATATAAAAGTTATATCTGGGTTGTTTGAGCTAGATGCCGCCCTTGCATATAAACTACTGCGTTTAATAAACAGTGGTGTTTTTCCTATACAAAGTCAAATATCGTCATTAAAGCAAGCACTTGTCTATTTAGGGCATGATCGTCTTAAAAAGTTTGTGAGCCTTATTGTTACCGCTCATACAGCAGGAAAAAAGCCTGCTGAGCTAATGCAGGTTTGCGTTGTTCGTGCTCGTTTTTGTGAGCTTTTAGCAAAAAATGTAGCAAAGAGCCAAACTGGAGAGGCTTTTTTAACCGGTTTATTTTCATTGCTTGATGCAATACTTGATCAACCGATGAGCTTACTTGTTGAAAAGCTGCCTTTTCCAGATGAGATAAAAGCTGCATTATTAAATGATAAAAATAACCTTTACTATATTTTAAATGTTGTTAGAACATACGAAACTGGAAGCTGGTGGGCGCTAGAGCAAGCTGGGCTTTTGTTGAATATAGACAATGCTATACTGCCTGCACTCTACCAGCAGTCGGTCAATTGGGCCGACAGCTATAAGAACAATATTTAACGGACATTAGCTTTAATGCGCAATTACAATATGGACTTCATTCGTGGCATAGCTGTACTGGGCTTAGTTTACATGAATAGCTATGCTTTTGGTGTTTTTGAATTAGGCTACATTGCGCACAGTAATGCCCCTGTTAGTGACTCTATTATTTATATTTTTAGTACCTTATTTGTAGACGGTCGTTTTAGAACGCTGTTTAGTTTGCTGTTTGGGGCTGGGCTTTATATTCAATGGCAACGTTATAAGTCTGATGTGCAGTTAAAAAGTAGGCTTTACTGGTTAATACTGTTTGGTTTAGCACATGGGTTTTTACTTTGGGCTGGTGATATTTTATTTGTTTATGGCATTTCAGGTTGGTTTACTCTGAAATACCTACAAAGCGATAATGCGTTACTTTTGAGGCGAGGTCTTGCATTTATTTTACTGTGTGGCATCACCACTGGGCTGGTTATGTATGGTGCACCTGTGGATATTATTTATCGCGACTCTCAAGATTTTATTTCTTTATATAGTCCACATTATTTTGATTATTTTATTTCTAACTTAGGTATGAATGCATTAATGGTATTTATAGTGCCGATAATGACCTTGTGGATGTGTGCAGGGATTATGCTCATTGGTATTTACTTGTATAAACAGGGAGTATTTAGCGAAGGCTTAAGCACAAAACAGCTAGTAACAATCGTTATTGCAACCACGATCTTGAGTGCATTTAGGCTCTATACCTCGCAATACAGTAGTGGCTTTATGTATGCCATACAAGAGTTAATAAATATGTTTGCGGCACTTGGAATGGCGACGCTGTATATTCATTTAATTGTTAAATTTTGCAATAACAGCGCACACGTTGGCAAGCTTATTCAGCAAACAGGGCGCTTAGCATTTACCTTGTATATTAGCCAAACACTCATGCAACTATTGTTATATAAAGTGCTGTTTACACACTGGGTGCTCGGTTTTGATCGTATTGATTACTGGGTGCTGGCAACGGCATTAGTTGTACTGCAGCTCATATTTACCTTTATATACAGCCGCTATTTTAACCAAGGCCCACTTGAATTTGTATGGCGTAAATTAACTAAAGCAAAAATTAATGCTTAAACACCTATAAATTCTAAATTAGGGGCGAAAAAATAGTGTGGGTGGTTTACACTACTCGCCTTAAAAATTACTACGCTATAAGTGCCATGACCGAATTAAAACGTTTAAATAAATTTATTAGTGAAACAGGATTTTGTTCACGCCGCGAAGCCGATAAATATATTGAGCAGGGTCGTGTCAGCGTTAATGGCTACTCTCCAGAAATGGGCGTAAAAGTAGCCGCTACCGATGTTGTATTAATTGATGGCAAGCCACTTAAAGCCACACCAAAGCGCGTTTATATCGCTTACAACAAACCCGTTGGTATTACGTGTACTACCGAAAGTAAAATTCAAAGTAATATTATACGAGCAGTTAACTATCCTACGCGTATATTTCCAATAGGGCGCTTAGATAGACCGTCTGAAGGGCTTATATTTTTAACTAACGAAGGCGACATCGTTAATAAAATTTTGCGTGCGGGCAATAATCACGAAAAAGAATACGTTGTTACGGTGGATAAACCGCTTAATCGTCAGTTTGTTACAAAAATGGCCAATGGCGTGCCTATTTTAGATACCGTCACTAAAGAATGTAAAGTCACGCAAAGTGGCCCTAAAGAATTTAAAATAGTACTTACCCAAGGTTTAAACCGTCAAATACGCCGTATGTGTGAATATTTAGGTTACGAAGTGGTGACGTTAAAGCGCACTCGTATAATGAACGTAACACTAAAAGGTTTAAAGGTAGGGCAGTGGCGTCATTTGTCTGATACTGAAATGGCGCAAATAAACGACTCGATTTCTGACTCAGGTAAAACCCAAGAACATTCGCTTGATGCTAACAAGCAATCAGAAAATAATACGCCGTCGGCTCCCAAAAAACGTGACTTTCAGGGTGAAAACCCTCGCCGTTTTAATAAAGGCGAACAAAGTGGCGAGCGTAATACTGAGCGAAGTTCAAATCGCAACTCTGAGCGTAGTAATGCTAATGGCGAGCGCAAAAATGAGCGCAGTAAAGCACCTTATCAAAAGCGTTCTACCACGTATGTTGGTAAGCCAAAAAGTATTAAAGAGAATAAGTCGTCTAATGCTAAATCAGACTCACAACCAAGCTCAGGCCGTATTCTCAGTTTAAAAAAATAATGTGCAGCTAAGTCCATGCGGTCGTATATCAGAAGTTTTTAACACAGTTAGCGTCAGGCTTAAGCCCTCAAATTGATCAAGTATTATTACGGATTGATATTAGATACTAAAATGTCTCTAAGCTGAGTCAGCGTAATTTCACTCTATTACGAATTTAAGGTTTGTCTAAATCTCTATTTTAAATCCATTAAATAGCTTATTTATGTCGTTATATTAGGCGTATATACAGTAAAGCCTAATTTATATTGTGCATTAACAAGTACACTTAGTTATATGTTGGGTAAGCTGTTAAGATGCGGCGTCTTAATAATGTAGAAAGGTTATAGAAGTAGCATGTCAAAGTTTTTCTTTATGGGTAAGCCCGATATAATGGGTAAAAATAACAGTAGCGGATTTTCGCCAAAACGTACCGCAAAGGTAGGCACAGAGTTGCACCCGCTCACGCTAATTGTAAACTCAGCTGAACGACAATCAGAAATAGAAGCAATACTAGAAGAGCATTCGCTGTTTGCTTCGATTGAAATTAAAGCAGACGTACCAGAAGATATTCGCGAACTAGACTTTGCGCTTAGCAAGTCAACACCACAAGTATTTGATAAAGTACCAGAGCGTAACGCACCTTGTGTATGTGGTAGTGGCAAAAAATACAAAAAGTAGTTGCGGCTAATTTATTAACCACTCAATATGTGGCCTTTCTTTTTTCATCGGTATTAAATAAAAATAGCCACTGACCTTGAGCCAGTGGCATTTTTTTATGTTAACCGATTAGATGTTTAACTACTTACGCGGTTCGTAATCAATTCTAAATATAACCGTGTAAAGTACTGGCACTACAATGAGGGTTAGTATGGTGGCAAAGCCTAAACCGAACATTATGGTTACCGCCATTGACTGGAAGAACACGTCAAATAGCAGCGGGATCATACCTAAAATAGTGGTTATAGCGGCCATAGCAACTGGGCGCACACGACTCACACCAGAGTCAAATACGGCTTCATAGGGCGATTTACCTTCCCTTAATTCGAGATTTATTTGATCGACCAACACAATCCCATTTTTGATCAACATACCGCTTAAGCTTAACAAACCAAGCAAACCCATAAAGCTAAATGGTGTATTCATAATCAATAACCCTGCACTTACGCCAATAATAGCAAGAGGCACGGTTGCCCAAATTACCAAAGGTTGCTTAACTGAGTTGAATAATAATACAGTTACTGCAAACATAGCCAAGTAACCCAATGGTAAAGAGCCAAATATTGCTTTTTGAGCCTTGCTTGATGACTCAAACTCGCCGCCCCATTCCAGTTGGTAACCACGTGGCAGTTCCATATTCTCTATTGGGCCGCGAATACGCGCAAATAGTTTAGCTGGGGTTTCATCGCCGAGTACATTATGATCGGCCATCACAGTAATAGTACGTTTACGGTCGCGGCGCATTATTAGGCTGTCTTCCCATTGTACAATAAACTCGTCTACTACTTGGGTTACTGGTACAAATACACCAAGTACTGGGCTGTATATTTGAAGGTCGTGAACGCTTTCTACGTTTAAGCGCTCGTTAGCTGGGGATCGTGCAATAATAGGCAGCAACTGCGTACCATCACGATATACACCTACTTGCTTACCTGACAAACTGGTGAGTAATATATCATCCAAGTCTGATTTGCTAATGCCTAAGCGGCGTGCTTTTTGTTCGTTAAACTGTGGGCGAATCATTTTGGTACGTGCGCGCCAGTCATTACGAATATTGTATGCGCCATCATCGTTACCAATCAGTTCTTCGGCTTTAGCGGCCAGTTGCCTTAAAATAACAGGATCAGGGCCCGAAAAACGGGCTTCTATTTTGGCATCGGTAGAAGGGCCTATTTCCATTGGTTTAATTTTAAGTTGTGCAGAAAGCGCATACTGATTTGAATAATCACGGACTTTTTGCATTATAGTGGCAACAGCTTCCCTGTCGGCAACACGAACAATCAATTGCCCATAAGCTGGGTATGACTTTTCTGGCGCGTAGGTAAGCATAAAGCGGGGTGCGCCTTGCCCTGTGGTACTTGTTACTTCTTCAACGAGTTCTTCTTTTTGTAAAAACGCCTCAAGCTGTTTAACTCCCTCAAGGGTTGAGCGAACATCAGAACCTTGTGCTTGCCAGTAATCTACATAAAACATAGGTGTATTAGAGGCAGGAAAGAATGACTGTTTTACAGAGCCAAAACCAACAACCGCAGTACACAGTAAAACAACCATTAATATAAGCGTGGTTTTTCTAAAGTGTAGAGAAAAATCTAATACAGCCTTATAGCCATTAAAAATAAAGCCTTTGTATGGGTCTTCATCTTCTTGGTCATTTTCGCCTTTGAATTGAGTTTCTTTAAACATCAAATTGGCAAAAAATGGCGTTAATGTAATAGCTGTTATCCAACTTAATAAAAGCGAAATAAACAGCACCCAAAATAAGCTACCGGCAAATTCACCACTGGCATCAGAGCTTAAACCTATTGGTGCAAACGCGGTTACCGCAATGACTGTTGCACCTAGTAAAGGCCACTTTGTTTGTTCAACAATATTAACTGCTGCTTTGAGTTTTGTTTGGCCACGTTTAAGGTTTATTAGTATCCCTTCGGTTACTACTATTGCGTTATCAACCAGCATCCCTAGGGCAATAATAAGTGCCCCAAGCGATATGCGCTGTAAATCGATAGCGAACAACTTCATAAATATAAATGTACCTAGTACGGTCAGTAGTAAAATACCACCAATTAAAATGCCGCTTTTTAGCCCCATAAACAAAAGCAAAACCACAATTACAATCGCAATAGCTTCAACCAAGCTGATAATAAATCCATCAACTGACTTTTCAACTTCTTTAGGTTGATTGTATACCGAACTAATATCAATGCCATGTGGTCGTTGATACTCAAGCGATGCCAAGTGTTCATCTATATGCTTGCCTATATCAACCACGTTAACACCAGAGGTAAATGACACACCTATTAGTAATGCTTGTTCATTATTGTAGCGAATAATATTACTTGGTACTTCGGCATATTCTCTGTGTACCTTGGCTACATCACCTAAGTAAATTAGTTCACTTGCGCCTGTTTTTGAAATCAGTAGCGTTTCAAGCTCTTTTACATTTTTAAACTCACCCGTTGGATGAAAACGGATTGATTCATCGCCTACGCGAATTTTACCCGCGTTTGATACCGTGTTTTGCGATTGTAAAAGTTGAAATATATGACTAGGAGCTATGCCTAATTGCGCTAATTTACGAGTCGATATCTCTACCATAACCTGTGCTTGCTGCTCTCCAGCAACGGTAACTTTACTAACCCCCTTAACAAGTACCAGCTCGCGCTTTAAATAGTCTACGTAATCTTTAAGTTCATCATACGAATAGCCATCGCCTGTAACCGAATACATCACACCGTATACGTCGGCAAAATCATCTAAAATTATACTTGGGTAGACACCGGTAGGTAATGAGGGGGAGAGATCATTAATTTTACGACGCATTTCATCCCATATTTGTCGCAGTTGTTCTTTACGGTAGGTGCTTTTCATTTCTACTGTAATTTGCGATTTTCCATTTGACGAAATTGACGTTACATAATCGACATAAGGTAATTGTTGAATCGCATTTTCGATAGGGAAGGTTACTTCTTCTTCAACTTGTTGCGGTGAAGCACCTGGGTACATGGTTATAACCATGGCCTTTTTGAGTGTAAATTCAGGGTCTTCTAATTGCCCTAAATCAAAATACGATATGCTACCACCAATTAATAGCAGCAACGTAAACATCCAGCTGATTACTTTTTTTTCTATGGAGAGTTGTGCAAAGCTCATTGTTATAAGCCTCGCTCTTTATTCCACGCGCGTACCTTCATGCCTTCTTTTATTGAGTGTACACCCGCAGCCACAACTATTTGACCTTCTTTAATGCCGCTTAGTACTTCAATGCCGTCGCGATGAAGTTGACCAATTTCTACCGCTTGCTTATGAACCTGACCTGTTTGCTCGTCGTAAAGCCAAACATATGCATTGTTTTTAATGGTTTCTTGAGGATCAGAAAAAACGGATTCGATAGGTAAAATTGTGTAAGCAACTTGTGAGTTAGTTACTTTACTCAAATCAATTAGTACACTGCCTGTCATGCCAGCAAGTAAATTAAAGTCATCGGGTACAGGCAGAGAAAAAACAACTTTATAAGTAAGTGTTGCAGGGTCTGCTTGCGTATCCCATTCTTTTATCGTTAAGGTGTATTCTTTGTCGTCGTAACCGTCAAATTTAACAGTAGGTTGGTAGCTAGTGCCTTTATTAAAGCGTGCAACTATTTTTTCAGGAACTTGTATTTCAACGTCCATTAAATCGCGGGTTTCTAAACGTAATATATTTTGCTTCGCTTGAATATTTTCAAAGTTTTTAACAAATACTTTAGCGACGATGCCACTAAAAGGAGCACGTAATTCACTGTACTCAAGGTTTGTTTCAGCTATTTTGAATGCTGATTCAGCAACTTGCATATCAGCAGTTGCTTTATCGAGCTCTGATTGGCTAGTAATTCGTTTTTCAAATAATTGTTCTATTCGGTTAAGTTGAGATTTTGCAAGTTCATACCTAGCTTTTCTATCATCATATTGCAATTCAAAATCTTCAGGATCGAGCTTTGCCAATAGTTGGCCTTTCTCTACATGTTCACCAGCAAGCACAGGAAACTTAATAAGTTCGCCGTTTACCCTAAAAGCAAGGTATGACCCTTGGTTTGCAACAACTTCAGCAGGAAAGCTGCGAATGTTAATTTGAGAATCATGACCTATGTTGAATAATTTAACAGGGCGAATGGGCTCTTCTTTAACTTGTTGTTCTGGCTCAGAACAGGCTATTAAGCTAAGTAAGGTCGTTGTTAATAAACATAGACGAAAGAGTTTCATGTCTTCTCCGTTGCAGTGATGGCAAAATAATTAAGTGCAGCATACGCTGCAAACATATAAAATAAAAATCATTAAATTTTAGAAACTCAATAAGTTTTACTTATAATGTTGCAGAGCGGTATATGAAGCTGAATCAATTAATAATTTTAGATGCCATAGTGCAAAGCGCAAGCTTAAGTGGGGCAGCACTAAAGCTACATAAAACGCAGCCCGCGCTTACACTTGCTATTAAAAAACTAGAAGAAAAAATAGGATTTGAGTTACTAGATAGAAGTAAGTACCGATTACAGCTTACTGAAAAAGGGCGTATTTTTCACCGCGAGGCGCAGCAACTCCTGCATGCGAACGGCGAGTTAGCACAGCTTGCTAAAGAATTAGCACTCGGGAATGAGCCCCAATTTAGAATTTGTTACGAACAACTTTGCCATATGCAAAGTTACAACGAGATCATAAGTAATACTTTTAGGTTGTTTACCAGCACGGAATTTAGCTTAACAAGCGGGAAGCGCTTTATTTCGTTAGAGCAAGTAAACAGTGGGCAAGCTGAATTAGGCATTGGCCCGTGGTTTGATTTATTTCACGCGACAGGCGATTTAGAAAGCGTACCTATAGGCAGGCTCGATATTGGCATTGTCAGCGCTAAAGGCGTACTTCCTCAAAAGCTAACCTATAGCGAACTGCAAACGTATCCGTGTTTAGCCATGTTTGAAAGTGATTTGAGTATCGACAGTGACAGACTATCGTACTCAAAAGGCTCGGCCATGATGAAAATTGATGATGTATCGACCTTAAAATCGTTTTTACTCTCAGGCGCAGGTTGGGCAATGATGAGCCTAGAGCACTGCGACCCTGAAATAAAAGCAGGCTTACTTCAAGAAATACACATAACTGACCGTGAGCATAAGTTTAGTGCACAAATTAGAGCCTTTAGACAACATGCAGTGCACCACGGCCCTGTAGCGCGTACTATTTGGGAGCAATTTAAAGTACTTAGTGAGGCGTATTTAAATGAACGCTGATATTGATAAAGAAACACTTATTTATACTGTTATCGCAGGCATACCAATAGGAAAAGTAGCAAGTTATGGGCAAGTTGCAGCTCTTGCGGGCTACCCGCAAAACTCACGGTTGGTGGGGCGCTTATTAAAAGTGATGCCAAACGACTCGGTTATACCTTGGCACAGGGTAGTGAATAGCCAAGGTAAAATATCGTTTCCAGCGGGTAGCGAAAAATACCAAGAACAACGCGAAAAGCTATTATCAGAAGGCATACTGTTTAAAAGCGACAAAGTGAATATGCGCGAGTGCCGGTGGGAGTGATATAACTATTATGGGCAGGTAAGTGCCATGGCTGACCTTCAAGGCGTGAATCGATATTCTGTTGGGTGGCGCCTTTGGCTTAACCAACCTACCTTTTTACGTAGGTCGGATAAGTGGCGAAGCCACGCCAACCGACAAAGTAAAATACCTTGCCAATTATTATCAATATTTTATGTTGTCGACTGGCTGGAGAGTGCCATGAGCAGTCATTCATGATTAACTCGTTTCTGCCCCACTATGAACTAAAGCTCGAATTGTTATTTCAGGTAATTTGCGAGTTTTTATATACAAAAGTACTAGATGGGAGGAAGCAAGGCTTACCTCCAGCAGTTTTATTTCATTAGATTGTTGAAATTTCGATGTCTCGATACTTTAATGCGAAACAGTTATCTTGTGAAATAAAAGCTTCTCGCAAAGTTACTTTGGGCGCATAACTTTCTCTGTTGGAATTTATTGTGTTAGCTATATTTGCTATAAGTTTTCTCTTATCATCGGGGAAGTCGCATCCTAGCGTGATACTGCGAATACTAGCGTTGATTTTGGTGCGATCGGTATTCGGGTAATTAAAGTTCTCAAAGTAGATTTTTTCTTTAGCATTAGTGAATATTCTAACTTCATCTTCGTAAGACCAGTCGTTATTTTTAGTTAAAAGGTATTGGTTAAAAATATATAAATGTTTTTCTAAATTTCTTTTAGATTCATCTGTATAGTTCACTTTTTCGATGCCAACCCCGTAAGGAAATTCCCCACCAAACCAATATTCGACCATTATACCTTTGTGCTCTTGGGCGTAGTGAGACCACATCAACATAGAATTATTGTTGTTCGATAGCGAGCAGATGCGATAGTTGGTATCTATCAGGTTATTCGAATCAAGCTTACTTAATATCGGTAGTTCAATGGGGTCATTTAACTGTTTTTTTGACGCCAAATAAAAGTACTGGTTTGTAAGTGCATCAATACTATTGACATTAAAAGGGGAATACTTAAAAAGTCGACCTGATTTTGCTGTAAAAGTGTGCCATTTGAACTGGTTGACTAAGTTAGCATTATACCTGTGTCGTAAGTCGTTATATTCTTCTTCTGATACTTCTACATCAGGCAACCTTTGTGCACAGCTAATGTAATTACCAATGAGAATGTGATCATAGTCCTTTGATAAGCGCATCAACTTTATAGCAAGCTTGTAGTATTCAAATGCATGACTAAGTTCTTTTTTGCGCTCATAACATACGCCAATACAATTGTACGATGAGATGGTTGGTATGTTATTAGAATGAAACTTGGTAATATTTTCTATTACGAAATCAAATTCATTGCACTCTATGCCTAAGTTGTATAAACGCAGGAAATCGTCATTGCTCATATCTCCGTTAGATAGTTTGTCTTTCATCTCTGCTAGCTGCGTATTGTAGTATGCATCATTCCACTTGTTTTTTAATGAATTTAACGAGCTACTCAAATGCTCATAGGTTGGGTGGTTGATTAAGTTGGGGGAGTCGAATGCCTTAGTCACTTCTTGATATATTTGCCAGTTATCAATCATATTTTTGAAACGTGTCTCTTCTAGGAATCGACGCTCTAGCTCATCAATTTTATGTTTACATCTAACGGCTTGATATAGAGTTTTAGATTCCCCTTCTAAGGTGTCTGCCTTGTCATTAATAACCTTCAAAACTTGCTTGTTTACTGGTTGTTTTAAGTATGACAACGCTAGCAAGTAATACAGACCTCCGTTTATATCGTTTCGGTAATATAAATCGTTTGTTGGTGCTTCTTCGTGGTAAGTAACGACGTCTTTATATTCTCCTGCCTGAAATGCTTTTTGTATTAGCACCTGCCTAAGAGGGTTAGCTCTCCCTTCCTCTGATTCCTTGACATAAGCTTGGTAAATTGTTTTGTAGTCGTCACCTAATAACTTATCGATTTGCCAGCAATAAAGCTTGCTTATCGCAAACTCTTTACTGATTAAGTTGCGATTTAAATACGCTTCTATGATTTCAACACTTACGCTATCCATTGATTCTATTAGGGCTAAACAATCCTCAACTTCATCAAGATAGAAAAGCACAACAACAAGCATATCCCTCTCACAAGTAACTTTGCTATCTTGAATTAAAGATTTAATAAACTGCCAGTCTTGAAATGTAAAGGCTGAGAAGCTATTGCTGTGATATCTGCTCAGGTTATCTATTGTGTGACCTAATCGCTCAAATTCATTGTTTTTATAATCGAGTTGTAAAGATTTGATACATGAATTCGTATCATCATCCTTAATGAACAATCCCCAATGGGCGTGAGCATTGTTTGGGTTTAGTTTTATAGCGTGTCGATAGAAACCGGCTGGTATGTGCTGCTCATTGAATGAGCTGTAAATCTTATCAGCAGTACCCCCAAGGTAGCAGTAAGCAGAAGATTCATCGCCGTACCGTGAAATTGCTTCGGCAATAACATCATCTAAGCATTCTTGCTTTAGATATTGGATAAAGTAATAAAACCCTAGATACAATTTATTTTCATGGGACTGCCAACAATTATCTAGAGAAGTTAGCTTCGAAAATTCTTGGTTTTTAATCCAATTGATTATCTTTTTATCTTCAATGTTATTCATGTCATCCATTATTTAAATCGCTTGTTATTATAAATGCTATGAAGGACTAACGGGGTTAGCTCCTTCCTTTTGCTCTACCAGAATTTATCCAAACATCCTGCATTAATCAGAAATCATAACGCGGAACTGTCCAAAAACAAGCTAAAGTGAATGTCCGTTCCTCGCTCGAACCAGACCATTCTAATTGGCTTTACCTGCCTAATAAACATAATTACTAATTGAAATATAATGGCAAACACACCCAGCAATAACAAATAAGTGCCAAATTGCGTGGCTAAATTGTGTGTCTTTTAGCGCTGTAAAAAAAAGTGCCTAAACTATAAAAAATACCGCCGGCAAGTAGCCAGTAAAGTGCTTTTACATCAACACTTGAATAAAGCGGATATACAATAGCCAGTGCAAACCAACCCATGAGCAAGTAGGTGGCGAGTGATATTTTTTTATTGCCGTTTTTTACAAATACTTTGTACGCAACGCCCGCCAGTGCGACAGTCCAAATAAATGTAAGTGTTGCCCATGACCAAGCACCGGTTAATGAGATTAATAAAAAGGGAGTGTAGGTGCCGGCAATTAATAAGTATATGGCGCAGTGATCGCACTTTTTATAAAAGGCTCTTAAGCGCGGTTGAATACTGGCGTGGTACAAAGTGGATGACAAAAACAGCACAAATAGGCTACTGCCATAAATTGCAGTACTAATATACGCTTTAGTGCTGGTGGCTTGGCTAAATAAATCCCACATAACAAATGCGGCAAATACAATACCAAGTGCATGACTAATTACGTTTAGTTGTTCTTCTTTTTTAGAATAGGGCGCTTCTAACGACATGACAGATCCTACCACTATTTGAATGAATTTTAGTGTACAAGTGTACGCTGAGTTTTTCAATCTTATAATTTTTATATGAATACAATAATTTATTATTTTTCATAAAGTTGAAACATCAATTTAACCAATGCGTAATTAATAAGACGTAAAAAAGTCGTAATAGTTCGTTAGATTACCGGTAATTCCTAAAAACAATTAACCGGACGAACAGTGAAAAACATGAAAAATAAATTAACAACACGGCCTTTTCTTAAACTTACTAAATTGTCTGTGGCGATGATTTGCGTTACATCAACAAATAGTTTTGCAGATCAAACCATAAATAAAGAACTTGATGAAATAGTGGTTGTTGCTCAAAAGCGTGCGCAATCAATACAAGATGTGCCTGTAACAATAAGTGCCTACGATGGCGACTTTTTAGAAAGCTTAGGTATTGGCGAACTCGACACTTTATCTGAAATAACACCAGGGCTTGTTATTCAAGAGCAAAGCCCTAACAACCCGGGCTTTGTAATTCGTGGTATTACGTCTGATAGTGGGTCGTCTCAATCATCACCTCGTGTGTCTATTTATTATAACGGAGCAGATGTATCACGCTCTCGTGGCTCGTACTTTGAGCTTTTTGATGTAGAAGGGATTGAAGTGGTTAAGGGACCACAAGCGACACTGTTTGGAACAGCAGCTTCTGTGGGGGCTATTAGTGTAGCAACACGTAAACCAGAAAAAGATTTTTCGGCTCAATTAAAAGCATCCGTTGGTAATTACTCGGCCAAAGGTGTTAGTGGTTTTGTAACGGGTGGTAATGATTTAATGCAAGGCCGTGTTGCTTTTACTTATCGTGAACGTGATGGGTTTATAAAAAATATTGCAGGAGATAGTAACTCCCAAAATCCGGCTGGGTTTAAGCAAGATGATATGCATGCTATTGAGCGTTTTTCTTATCGTCCGTCTTTACGTATTACACCTAGTGACGATGTAACGATTGATTTGGTGTATACGTATGAAAAAAATGATGACTCGGGTACATCTTTTAAAAATGGGCTTTATGCACCAACCGGTGGTGATACAAGTCCATATAGCTTTGTTGAAATGCCAGGTAGTCCGTATGCAGAGTCTGTGTTTGGAAAAAAAGACTTAGGTGTGGAGCGCACAGTTAACGATTTAAATTTGACTGTAAATTGGGATGTAAGTAACGATTTAACAATCACCTCAATTACCGCAGGGCGTAACTTTGATTCTTTAGAAGTGTTTGATGCTGATGGTACGCAGGCATGGTTTTTAGAATTTGCAGAAGCTGCTGAGGGCGATCAATTTAGCCAAGAATTACGCGCTGTTTATACGCAGAATAAGTTTACTAGTATTTTTGGTGTGAGTTACTTTGAAGAAGAGGGTAGCCAGCGTATTCCATTTAGTACAGAGGAGTCTATATTCTTAAATTGCTTAGGCGTATTGGGTACAGGTGTTCCTTGTATTAATAATGATGGTAGCGTTAATATTTTAACGCCAGTATTAACAGGTGGTGCAATAAACGAGTTGCCATATTCATTAGAGTTTACAAACTATGGTGAAAACAAAGCGTACTCAGCGTTTGCTGATGTAACTTATGCTGCAACTGAGGCACTGGAGTTAACAGCGGGTCTTCGTTATATAAAAGAAGAAAAGCGCAGTGGTTATAGCTCTGCTGCACCCAATAGTGTTTTGACGCAAGCGCCATTGTTTACGGTTGATACTAATGGTGAAACATTCTATGGCAATGCTGATTATGATGATTGGCTGCCACGTTTTAATGCGCTTTATATAATAAACCCTACCACAAATATGTATGCGACTGTTTCAAAAGGGCGTCGTTCGGAAGTACTTGAAGTAAGTTCGGCTAACGATGAACAAGGGAATGTCGAAGCCTCAATATCAGAAGTTCCAGCGGAAATTATTTGGAACTACGAAACCGGTATTAAAGGCAAAGCGCTTGACGGGCGTTTAGATTACTCTGTCGCTGTATTTTATCAAGATTACTCTAACTTTCAGGTTACGTTACAGGATGATGAAGGCGTTGCGTTTTCTGCAGATGCGGGCTCTGCCACTAATGTTGGCGCAGAGGCTGAAGTAAGGGCGTTAATTAATAATGAGTTTGAGGTATTTGCCAATACGGCTTACCTTGATGCTGAAATAGATGATGACAGTAATAACGGTAACCTCGCTGGCAATAAATTTAGATTACAACCAGAGTGGACATTTAGTACGGGGCTGTTTTATTCAACAGAATTGTCAAACTCACTTAATTTAACGAGCTCTTTGATATATAGCTACCGCTCTGAAGTGTTTTTTGAGCCAGCAAATGCGCCAATATCAGGCTTAGATATTAGCCAACCAGCGCTTGGATTAGTCAGTGCGCGCTTAGGTATCGCAAATGGTGATGACTGGGCTGTTAGTGTATTTGCTAGTAACTTATTAGATAAAGAGTATTTAGTTGATGCTGGTAATACTGGAGGAGGATTTGGCAACCCAACATTTGTTGCAGGAGCACCTCGCTTTGTTGGTATTGAGTTAACTCTCGGGTTTGGCGGACAATAATACATTTAACTACTTGATATTTTAATTGAGCCACTGCAAAGTGGCTTTTTTATGTGACCACTTTAAAAAGTGTAATTTCTATATTGGATAAATATGAAACCAGATCTTAAAGCTGCTTTACTTACCGCCATTGTTTATCCTGGAGCGGGGCATTTTTCTTTAAAAAAACACCTTATAGGCGCTATTTTTGCGGGGGTATTTTCTGTTCTTTTAATTTTAACCTTTCAAGATATATTTGCGATTGCACAGTGTACTGCAAATGAAATTGTACACGGAAAAATCCCTATGTCGGTTACGGCCATTTTAAAAGCCGCGCAACAACCATCTAACGCCTGCGCTCAGCTCGCTGAATATAAGTACGTACCTTTAATGATTGTTATTTGGATATTGAGTATTGCAGATGCCTATCGTTTAGGACGTAAGGTGTTGCCCAATATAATTGACTAAAATGTATGCAAGGTGGTGTTTCTTAATCGATGGCTACCTATTTACTCTACTTAAACATTTTATTTTTACCTAATGTAAAAAAAGTGTAAAAAACAATATATCCCCGACAAAATCTTCGAACTTCGTTAAACATGCCTTTTATTCTCCTTTTCCTAATTCACGGCAGTGCTTCGTGAATTTTTTTGTTCAGTTAATGTTAATAATAAGTTGGTACTTTTAACTTACGTAAAATATAATTGACAATTACTTTGTATTGCTTTTGCGGTTTTACTTTATTACATCAGCGAAATGACGACTGATAACTTCAATTTAAGGAAATATTATGGATAACAGTTTAATTAATCACAACAAAAGGAACTTTAAAGTGACGAGCTTATCGTTAGCTTTATTATTAGGTTGTTCAACAATGGCTAATGCCGCTGTTGAGAAATTAACGGTTAGTGGTAATCAAATTCTTGCTGGTGGTGAAAATACGAGCTTTGCAGGTACCAGCTTATTCTGGAGTAACACGGGGTGGGGGGCTGAAAAATTTTATACCGCAGAAACAGTAGCACGTGCTAAGTCTGAATTTAATGCAACATTGATTCGCGCGGCAATAGGCCATGGGTCAAGTGCTGGTGGTAGCTTAAATTATGACTGGGATGGCAATATGAGCCGTCTTGATACTGTTGTAAATGCTGCTATTGCTGAGGATATGTACGTTATTATTGACTTTCATAGCCATGAAGCACATACAGATCAGGCAACTGCCGTTCGATTTTTTGAAGACGTAGCTACAAAGTATGGGCAATACGATAATGTTATTTATGAGATTTATAACGAGCCGTTACAAATTTCATGGGCTAACGATATTAAGCCTTACGCCGAAACTGTAATTGATAAAATTAGAGCAATCGATCCTGATAATTTAATTGTGGTTGGTACACCAACATGGTCTCAAGACGTTGATGTGGCATCACAAGATCCGATAGATCGCGCCAATATTGCTTACACTCTGCACTTTTATGCTGGCACGCACGGACAATCATATCGAAATAAAGCGCAAACAGCACTCGACAACGGTATTGCATTGTTTGCTACAGAGTGGGGGACAGTTAATGCTGATGGCAATGGTGGTGTTAATGCTAATGAAACAGATGCATGGATGGCATTTTTTAAAACAAACAATATTAGTCACGCTAACTGGTCTATTAATGATAAAAACGAAGGGGCTTCGTTATTCACCCCTGGCGGCAGTTGGAATTCATTAACCGCTTCAGGCACTAAAGTTAAAGAGATCATTCAAGGTTGGGGTGGCAGTACCGTTGCTTTAGACTCTGATGGCGATGGTATAAGTGACAGCCTTGATCAGTGTGATAATACTCCTGCAGATACAGTGGTTGATAGTATTGGTTGTGCGGTAACTGATGCCGATGCTGATGGTATTAGCGATAGTGTTGATCAATGTCCAAATACACCTGCAGGGGAAACTGTTAATGATGTGGGTTGTGCTGTTGAAGTAGTTGAACCACAAAGTGATGCGGATAATGATGGAGTGAATGATGATATTGATCAGTGCCCAGATACACCCGCAGGTACAAATGTTGATGCAAATGGATGTAGTGTTGTGAGTTCAACCGATTGTAATGGTATTAATACATACCCTAATTGGGTGAAAAAGGATTATTCGGCCGGTCCATTTACACACAATAACACCGACGACAAAATACAATATCAAGGCAATGCATACAGTGCAAATTGGTATACAAACAGCCTTCCAGGAAGTGATGCTTCGTGGACGCTTCTTTATAGTTGTAATTAAGCGCGTTTAATAAAATAAACGAGAAGGTAAATAATGTGTTTACCTTCTCTTTTTATACAAAATGTTAGCCCTTATAGACACTTTGGTGTTGAGCAGCAATGTTGTAGCTTGGAGAGTTTATGTTATCTATATAGCGCCAATCGGTTGTGATTTGCTCTTTAGTAATAGTCAGTAACATATACCCACGGTGTGATAAGTCACAATAGTTTAAGTCGTTTATTAACAATGAAAGCGAGTCAGCCATCTGCTTTGCTTGTGCTGTATTAAGCGCTAAATAATGCTCCATACCCGGGGATGTAACACCAGGTGTTGCAAATTCTACTCCCACACTTTCGCCTTTTGCATTTTTTAATGTGCCATGCCACGCATTGTGCGTATCACCTGCAACCACTACTAACTTTTTATTTAATGCGGTAACGCTTTTGTATAATGCTTCGCGCTCGCTTGGGTAACCATCCCACGCATCTAAATTATAAGGCATTAAAGTATTTACGCGTGCGAGTTGCGCGGGTGTTACCGCTTTATTAGCTAACACGGCTTTTTTAATGGCAACAAGCTCTTTTAATACCAGCGGGATTTTAGTGCGATCGGATTGCGAGAATATTTCAGTAGGCAGCCACATTTTGCTCATGAGTACTTGCTGCCCTAATACTTGCCACTTTGCATTTGACTCAGTTATTGCACTCGTGAGCCAGTTTAGTTGTGTGTTACCTAGTAACTGCCTTTTTGGATTATTTAAATCACTGACAAAGCGCGCAATATCCATTTGCTTGGTCTCGGGGTTTTTGTAATCGCTGTAGGCGAGTTGCTTATCGCGTGCTATTACGCGCGTATCTAGCATGTGTAAGCTTATTAAATTACCAAAATCAAACGTGCGATATATTTGCGGGCTTTGTTCGCCCATAGGCGGTCTAATTGGCAGCCATTCGTAATAAGCTTGAATAGCCGCTGCACGACGTTTAAAAAAGTCACCTTCATTAATGTTGTGATTTTCCGCGCCATTTTTGTATGTATCATTAGCAACTTCGTGGTCATCCCATATTGCAATAAAAGGCGCTGCTGCGTGAAGTGCTTGTAGGCCTTTGTCTGTTCTATAAATTGCATAGCGTTTGCGGTAGTCACTTAAAGTAATAATTTCACCGCTGTTATCGGCAGCTAATTGGCGGCCAATTTTTTCAGCATTATCAGTGGCGTATCCACCCATTGGGTACTCGTAAATATAGTCTCCTAAATGCAGTACTACATCTAAATCCTTTTGCTTGGCGGCATCAGTGTAGGCATTAAAGTACCCAGCAGGGTAGTTTGAGCACGACACAACAGCCATTTTTATTTGTTCAACATTACTTATTGGCAGTGTTTTAGCTCGGCCTATAGGGCTTTGTGTTTGCAAACCCATAAAACGGTAAAAGTATTCGGTATTTGGTGCAAGATCTTGCACGTCTATTTTTATAGTAAAGTCGCGGCTTTTATCTGTTTGTTCGTAACCGCTGCGTAATATATTTTTAAAATCAGGATCACTTGCCAGCTCCCATGTAACAGTCGCAATGGAAGATGGTTGAGAGGTTGTGGCTCGCGTCCAAATTATTAAAGCATTACTGAGTGGATCACCACTGGCAACACCATGCTTAAACTCAATTGCTGATAATGGTCTGTCAGCTAGTGTTTGAGCGCAGCCTGTTATAGCGCTGGAAATAGCAACGGTAAATACACTGGCTACTGATGTTTTTAAAAAACCACGACGAGATAAGATAGACATACTGCACTTTTCAATTATTTATAGTAATGGAACTTTAACGTTTAGATATGACGTTTTTATAAACGCTAAATGTATTTACTGTGACTTTTATTAACGTGGGTAAATAGATCTTAATTATTAACCAAATATTGGTCAAAAAATAAAATTAAGTGGTTAGATTAATAGAGTGTGAATTTTTGAAATTAATTAAATTTATAAAAACCTATTTAATTACAACACTTTAATTTTTATTTTCATGTTGGCACAACCCTTGATTATATAACTTCGTCTAATCAAACAATATACAAACAAGGAATACCATTATGAAACATTCAATTAAAATCGCTATGGCAAGTTTATTAGTATTAGGTTCTGCGCAAGTACACGCAACAGAAGTGGACCTAGATGTTACTGATATATTAGCTCAAAGTGTAACAAGCTACGTTAAGCAAACAACATTCGAACTTGAAAAGTCATTAAAAGAAACGCTTTATTTTGATGCTAAAACTGTTTTAGTTGGAATATTAGATGAGGCTGTTTTAACCGAGAATACTGCGTCTAAAAATACTGACGCGAGTGTTAAAAACGTTAAATAAACCATTTAAAGGATTAAAACGATGAGCAGTGAATTTGGGTTATTTGCTTTAATGTTAGCGCCAGTAGCCAGTATGATAAGTGCATATTACTCAGTCCAAGTACTAAAAAGCATGGGGAGCTGGTTTAATATTTAACCAATGGTGGAGTAGGTAATTAATTCGATTCATGCAAAGCTGATCGACTTAGCAAAAGCGCACGTAAGTAAAAGCAGAGTGTTTGAAATAAGTAGACTTTATGAAACGTGCGATTTTTCCATTACCCATTTTTATGTTACCTGAAGGTTATACGCGATTACGCATATTTGAGCCTCGCTATTTAAATATGGTTAAAAACGCATTAAAAAATAATACAGGGTTTGTGCTTTGTACATTCGAGCATGACACGCCTTTTAATATAAGTGCGCAAGGTTGTCTTGTTGATATTATCGATTTTGATCAAGACGATAACGATGTATTATTAATTGATGTATATGCATCTAAAAACGTGCAAATTAATGATGCTTACCAAGACGAAGACGAACTGCGACATGGGCTGGTATCGCCTTGTAAGACGCCTTATTGGTACAAGGACATTAACAACTCAATTGGCAAACATTACCTATTACATGATGCGCTTTTAAACGTCTTTGAAAGTAATCCGGAACTTAGTTTACTGTACAAAAAAACTCATTTTGACAAGTTGCCTTGGATTGCAGCACGTTGGCTTGAGCTCCTGCCTATTTCTATCGAGAAAAAACAGCAACTTGCGTTTGAAACGAACTTTGATAACTTACTGAATTTCCTCCATACTGTGATTAATAACGAATTTGCCTAAATTTTATGATCCTAAATTAATTATTGCCCGTATTACTTAATACAAAAGCAATAACGGGATAAATTATTATGGTAAGTCAACAACAGTCACCACGTTGTGAACCTAATACAGGTAAGTACACTGCCATGCCAGAAACGCCGAGTAAAGAGCTCATGCAAGCGCTCATAGACGTTGCACAATCACGCGACAAAAAAGCGTTTTCCTATTTATTTGAATATTTTGCGCCAAAAATTAAACGCTTTGGAATTAAGCAGTTTGGTGTTGAAGCTCAAGCAATGGAGCTTGTTCAAGAGACGTTAACGTCTGTTTGGCGTAAAGCACATTTGTATCACAGTGATAAAGGTGCAGCGACTACGTGGGTTTATACCGTTATGCGTAATGCTTCATTCGATATGCTTCGCAAAATGAAAAGTAACAAAGAAGAAAACATAAGCGAAGATATTTGGCCGTTATTAAACGAATCACAGGATACACATCACGAATACAGTGATCATTTAGAAGATAAGCAAATTAAGCGCTATTTAGACAAGCTACCAATCGCTCAACGTGAAGTGGTAAGAGGCGTTTATTTTCAAGATATGTCGCAAGAGCAACTTGCACATCAACTTAACATTCCAGTAGGCACGGTAAAATCACGGTTACGTTTGGCCTTGCAAAAATTACGTAATGAAATGGGAGATCAGCATGATTAAACATCACCCGAGTGAAACTCTACTGACACAGTATTGCGATGCATCACTTGCTACATCACTGAGTTTAGCCGTTTCTATACATGTAGATATGTGCCCTGTGTGCCAAGCTAAAGTCGCTAAAATTGAAGCAAGTAATGCAGACGCGTTATTTAGTGAAGAGCCAGTCCAATTTGAGATAGTTCAAACTGAGCAATCTGAGTTATTTGAAGACTTTGAATTGAATGTTCTTGATATGATCACATCTGATGATTCTATCGACGAAGTTTATGAGGTAGAGCCTGTTTCTATTAAAGTAAATGAACATAACTACCAGCTTCCACGTGCTTTAACGCGTATTTCTCATAGTAAATTTACACAAGTTGGTAAGTTAGCGCGATCTCGAGTTTCGCTTGATGATGGTGCGCTACGTTCTAGCCTGTTACACATTGATGCGGGTGGTGAAATACCAGAGCACACGCATACTGGATTTGAAGTTACTTTACTCCTAGATGGTGAGTTTAGTGACGAAGATGGTAGTTACGTACCAGGCGACTTTATATGGCAAGATGGTAGTCATCAGCATACACCTTTAACGAAAGACGGGTGTTTGTGCTTTACAGTTGTCAGTAGTGCGCTACATTTTAATAAGGGCTTCAGCAAGTTACTAAATCCAATAGGTAATTTGATTTACTAAGAGAATATATGCACACAGATATAATAAAAATAGGTATAAGCGCCTGCTTAGCAGGCGAAAAAGTTAGATTTGATACGGGTCATAAAAAATCAAATTTTTGTATGGATGAGCTAGGTAAACACGTTGAATACACACGGTTTTGTCCGGAAGTAGCTGTTGGTTTACCGATACCTCGCCCAACTATTCGCCAAGTTAAAGTGGGCGATACTATTAAAGTATGTCGCCCAGATGGCACTGGCGAAGTAGGTCAACAACTTACCGAATATGGTAAAAAAGTTGCAACAGAACAAGCTAAAGAGTTGAGTGGATTTGTATTTTGCGCGAAAAGTCCAAGTTGCGGTATGGAACGCATTAAAATATACAATGAAGCAGGCACGGGTAATACCTCAGAAGGCGTTGGTTTTTTTGCTGAGCAAATAATGAAGCACAACCCATTATTGCCATGTGAAGAAAACGGGCGTTTAAACGATATGCATTTACGTGAAAACTTTGTAATGAGAATTTACGTATTTAAAAACTGGCAAAAGTTAGTACAAGAGCCGCTTACGGTTCACAAGCTTACTCAATTTCACTCTCAGTATAAGTATTTGTTGATGGCTCACAATTATCAAGCTTATCGTGATTTGGGTAACCTGCTTGGAACGTTTGTAGGTGACGATATAAATGCAGTTGCTGATGAATATATTTTAGGTTTGATGACAGGTCTTAAAAAGCCAGCTTCTCGCAGAAATAATTGCAATACGCTAATGCATTTACAAGGCTACTTTAAAACTGATTTATCGAAGGTTGAAAAACAAGAACTTCGTGATGCGATAGATGAATACCGCGAAGGATTGGTGCCATTGTATGTACCACTTACCTTGTTAAAGCATCATTTGAAAGTTCATCCAAATGAGTACCTCGAAAAACAAGTGTTTTTTAACCCATACCCTCACGATTTAAAACTACGATTTGGTATTTAATGGATACATTATTTTGGTTTAGGCGCGATTTGCGCCTTTTTTCTAACGAAGCGTTAATTCAAGCGCTAAACAATGGCGCTAAACACGCCATTTTTTTTGTGTCTGAAAAGCAGTGGCAACAACACCAAACAGCGCCTATTCAGATTGACTTACTCAAGCGCCGAGTTACTTATCTTCAATCCCAACTTGCTGATTACGGTATTACTTTACATATTATTGAAGCGCCTAGCTTTTGTGATTGTACGCGCGAGCTCATTAACTTTTGTAAAGCAAACGATGTAAAACACGTAATTGCTAATACAGAATATGAGCTTAATGAAGTAAACCGCGATAAAGCAATTTTGCATGAATGCGATGAGCTTTCTATTACTTTTACTTTGTACGAAGGTGATTTAATTGCGCCTGCAGGCTCAGTAAAAAATCAAAGTAATGAAATGTATAAAGTGTTTACTCCATTTAAACGTGCGTGGTTAAAGCAGTATCAAGATACACACTTTAGTTTGACACAATGGCCATTAACTTCTGACCCTATTGAGTTTGACGAGAGTGATTTACTAAAAAATGATGGGTGCTCAGATAAGTGGCCGGTTGACGACGAAACACTCTCTACCGTAGTTGATAATTTTATATGCGACAAACTTACAAGTTACGACGACCAGCGTGATATTCCTAGTGTAAAAGGCACATCGGGTTTAAGCCCGTATTTAGCACTAGGTATTGTAAGCACAAAGCAACTGCTTATTAATATTCAGCAGCGTTATCCTGATATTTTAACTACATCAAAAAGCAAAACGTTTACGTGGATTAACGAGCTTGTTTGGCGCGAATTTTACAGGCATTTAATTGCTGAATTTCCGAAGCTTTCGCGTGGCGATAACTTTAACGAAAAGTATAACGCTGTAGTGTGGCGTAAAAGCGAAAGCGATTTTAAAGCATGGTGCGAAGGGCGTACAGGTTACCCGTTAGTGGATGCAGCAATGCTACAACTTAAGCAAACCGGTTGGATGCATAATCGTTTACGAATGGTTGTTGCAAGCTTTTTAACTAAGCATTTATTAATAGACTGGCGCGAAGGTGAGCGCTTTTTTATGCAGCACCTAATTGATGGCGATTTAGCCTCTAATAATGGTGGTTGGCAGTGGGCTGCAAGTACTGGGTGTGATGCTCAGCCTTACTTTAGAGTTTTTAACCCTATCAGACAAAGCGAGCGCTTTGATCCAACGGGCAAGTTTATCCGTAAGTATTTGCCAGAGCTTGAAAACGTGCCAGATAAACACATTCATTTTCCACACACTTATTTAGCCGCAACAGGCAAAGATAAGGAATGTTACTGGCCAGCAATAGTTGATCATAAAGCGGCACGAGAACGTGCACTTGCTGCATTTAAGGTGTGATATGGATAACCAGTTACCAGTAGATAAATTTGTTGAAATATACCAACAGCTTGATAGCACTAATCTTGATTTATTGAGTGATATTTACTGTGACAACATACAGTTTATAGATCCGATGCATGAAATTAATGGCATTGTAGAATTGCGCAGGTACTTTGCTAACTTATACAGCAATGTTAAGCATTGTCAGTTTGATATTAGTGATTCGTTTAATAGCGGTAACAATGCTTTTATTTATTGGACTATGCATTATGCACATCCAAAGCTCTCATCAGGTAAAACTATTTCGGTAGAAGGTCATAGCAAGCTTATTTTTAAAGATGGCAAAATTATCAAGCACAGAGACTACTTTAATGTGGGCGAGTTGTTATACAAACACATTCCTTTACTTGGTAGCGTTATAAAGCTAATTGATAAAAGGACAGGTTAATTATGATCACACTTATAACGGGTGCTACATCAGGTATTGGCGAGCAGCTAGCAATTAAATATGCGCAGCTAGGAGACACTGTTATAGCTTGCGGACGTAATAGTGAAAAGCTCGCCGAGCTTGCTAAATACGACAATATTCAAGCTTGTAAATTTGATGCAACTAACCTGCAAGATATAAAAGAGTCTACTATTGGCTTTCCTCATTTTGATCGAGTTATCTTAAACGCCGGTAACTGTGAATATATAGATGATGCGCGAAATTTTGATAGTGCATTATTTGCGCGTGTAATAAACGTCAATTTACTTTCTATGGGGTATTGCCTTGAGGCGTTACTCCCTAAAATAAATCCAGGCGGCCAGCTTGTTTTAGTTAGCTCAAGTGTTACTTATCTTGCGCTACCTCGTTCAGAAGCTTATGGTGCATCAAAAGCGGGTGTAAGTTATTTAGCAAAAAGCTTAGCTGTTGATTTAAATGATGTTGATGTGACTTTAGTTCATCCAGGTTTTGTAAAAACCCCGCTCACTAGTAAAAATGATTTCCCGATGCCTATGGCCGTTACTGCTGAAAAAGCCGCTGACTACATGATTAAGGGTATTCAAAAACGCCGCAAAGACGTTCATTTCCCTTATCGTTTTACACTTATATTAAAAGCATTACGTATTTTACCACTCCCACTTTGGCTTAGAATCGCAAAAGGATTAGCCCGTTGAAAAAAATAGCAATAATAGGAACTGGTGTATCTGGTTTAACATGTGGGCATTTGCTTCACAAACATTATGATGTAACCATTTTTGAAAAGAATGATTACATAGGTGGTCACACTGCAACAGTTGATGTTGATGTAAGCGGCCTCAAATACGCAATAGACACAGGCTTTATTGTGTTTAATGACCGAACTTACCCATACTTTGAAAAACTGCTAAAGCGTATTGGTGTCAATAAACAAAAAACAGAAATGAGCTTTAGTGTTCACAACGAAGCCACTGGTTTTGAATATAATGGCCATACATTTACAAGTTTGTTTGCACAGCGCCGTAATATTTTCAGACCAAAATTTTGGCGTTTATTGTACGACATTATTAGGTTTAATAAACTGTGCAAAGCAATGCATGAAAAAGGTGATTACCAGTCTGATCAATCATTAGGGCAATTGCTTAACGATAACCAGTTTAATGACTTTTTTAAATACCATTATATTCTTCCTATGGGCGCGGCTATTTGGTCTACCAGTATTAAAGAAATGGAAAACGTAGGCGTTGAGTTTTTTGTTAAGTTTTTCTTTAATCATGGGCTTTTAGATGTAACCAATAGACCACAGTGGTATGTAGTACCAGGAGGCTCTCGTCAGTACATTAAGCCGCTGATCAGAGGCTTTGCCGATAAAATTAACCTCAATACAAATATTAAATCTGTTACGCGTCAAAATGATGAAGTAACAATAGAGTTTGCCAATGGTGAGCAAAGTAAATTTGATAAAGTAATATTTGCTTGTCATTCAGATCAGGCGCTTGCACTACTTGGTGATGCTACGGAGCAAGAAAAGTCAGTATTGGGTGCAATAGCTTACACTGAGAACTCAGTGGTGCTGCACACCGATACAAACCTTTTACCAGATAGAAAAGCGGCATGGGCAAGCTGGAACTACCTACTTAATAACAACACTGATAAAGCAGCTGTTGTTACTTACCAAATGAATATTTTGCAAGGTATACAATCGGATACACAGTTTTGTGTAACGCTTAATCATCTTGAAGGAATAAGTCAAAGTACAATTTTGCGCGAGTTTACCTATCATCACCCTGTATTTAACCAAGAATCTATTGCTGCTCAAAAATTAAAACACAGTATTGATGGGAACAATAATAGTTATTTTTGTGGTGCTTATTGGTACAATGGCTTCCATGAAGATGGTGTACACAGTGGTGTAGATGTGGCTAAACAGCTTGGGGTCGAATTTGACTAGTGCAGTTTATTTAGGCGATGTAAAACATCGCCGTTTTGCTGTTAAAGAACATCGTTTTAGCTATCCTTTGTATATGATGTGGGTCGATCTAAACAATCCTCAGCAATTAAATGGTGTACATAAAAACTTAGGTACATCAGGCTTAAAAGCCTTAAAGTTTAACGAGGCAGATTACCTACAAAGTTTATCAGCTTCTGACCAATCTCCCATTATTGAACGTGCTCATAAGCAACTTTCTTCATTAGGTATAAAGGAAACATTTACTCATGTTTATATGCTTGGGCAACTACGCTGTTTAGGGGTTTATTTTAGCCCTGTTAATTTTTACTTTTTTGGTAATAACGATAATAGCTTTACGTATATGATTGCTGAAGTAAGTAATACACCGTGGAATGAACGCCATTACTATTTAGTCTCCCTAGAGAAAAAAGTGAACTTTAAGAAGGTTTTTTCCGTATCACCTTTTATGAATTTAGATATGAACTATCATTGGCATATTCGACAGTCGCCTGATAAAACATTGATACATATTGAAAATAAACGAGATGAAGTATTATTATTTGATGCAACACTTCGTTTGAAACGTGCAGAGCTTACTAATCAAGAAGTCAGTAAGTTACTAAAACGTTTTCCGGCCATGACGTGGTCGATCTTTAAAGGTATTTACCATCAAGCGCTAAAGTTATTTATAAAGCGAGTGCCTTTTTTAGGTCACTCAGGTAGGCCATAAAACATATACAGATAGTTAGAACAATAAATAGGTATTTTAATGGATAAAGTGTCGAGCTTAAATTGTGAACAAAGCACGAGTTGGTTAACTAACATATATAAAAAATTAGTAACTAAAGCCTTTTCGTCAATTAAAACTGGTCAAATAGTTTTGATTGAAGGAAACGAAAGAACTATTTTTGGGGATTCATCTTCAGAACTAAAAGCAACTGTTACAGTAAATGATAAAGCAATGTATAAAGCATTTGCTCTGTCAGGCAGTGTTGGCGCAGGCGAAGCGTATATTCTTGGGCATTGGTCTTGCGATAACTTAACCTCATTTATAGAAATATTTGCTATAAATGAAAAGCAACTTGATGAGTTTGAAAAAAAATTCGCATTTTTTAGCAATGTCGCACACCGGTTCAATCATATAAAAAATAAAAATTCTGAATCAGGATCTAAAAAGAATATTGTTGCTCATTACGACTTAGGTAATGATTTGTACGAATCATTTTTAAGTAAAGAAATGCTTTACTCAAGTGCTGTATATCCTACAAAAGAAGCGACACTTGAAGAGGCTCAACTATACAAGCTTAAACGCATTTGTGAGCAAGTTGAGCTTCAAAAAAATGACTCAGTTATTGAGATTGGTACAGGGTGGGGGGCTTTTGCTATATATGCAGCCACGCATTATGATTGCCATGTTACAACAACAACCATATCTGACGAACAACACGATTACGTAGCAAATAAAATTATTGAGCTTGGTCTTGAAAATAAAATAACGTTACTCAAGCTCGATTACAGACTATTAAAAGGCAAGTACGACAAGCTTGTTTCTATTGAGATGATAGAAGCGGTGGGCCATGAGTACTTACCTAGCTTTTTCACCCAATGTGGTGAACTGTTGAAAGATGATGGTGCTATGCTCATACAAGCTATAACTATTGGCGATCAGCGTTATAAACACTACTTAAAAAATTCTGACTTTATCCAACAGTATATTTTTCCGGGCGGATGTTTGCCATCACTTAACGAAATGAGTGAGCAGATTAAAAATAATACCGACATGGTAATTCATACTGTTAATGATATTGGCGCTCACTACGCACGAACATTAGCTGATTGGCGAACCCGTTTTATAAAAAGCTGGCCAGATTTGGACCGTTCAAAATTTGATGAACGCTTTTATCGCTTGTGGTTATTTTACTTTGCTTATTGCGAAGGTGCGTTTAGAGCTAGAGCTACAAGCACAGTGCATTTAATGGCACGTAAACCGAGGTTTATGAGCGATAACGATGATATTGCGCTCGGTTATTAATTTTGTTTTATTTCAAGCAGTGTGGTTTTTATCATTGCTGCTTGAGGCTGATTCGCTATTTTTTAGCGGATTAATTATTGTTTTAATGTTTTGTTTGTCAAAGCAGAAAAAACAAGACACCTTATTACTAATTAAAGCCCTACCTCTAGCAATGTTGTTAGAGTTTATAGCGGTAAAGTTAGGCTTGTTGGAATTTAAAGTTTATCCCATTCCTCTATGGCTCGCCTTTTTATGGGTTGCATTATTACTTTCTTTAAACACCTCAATGATCTTTTTAGGTAGGTTAAAACTTTGGCAGGCCTTTTTAGTATGCATAGCTTTTGCGCCAGCAAGTTATTGGGCTGGGGCGCGCTTTGAAGTAATAAGTTTAGGCTTACCTTTATGGCAGTTTTGGCTCGTGTACGGTGCGCTTTGGTCTACTGTGTTTACTGCTATTCTTTTTATAAACCAAAAAATTAAGTTATTCATCAACCGCTGATCGCCCACAATTCCCATTTCGTAACATTACTCATTGACTCGAGGGAGCTTATTTTGAAACTTATACTAAAGGCAGTTACTTTTTATTTGCTTACAACTTCAATTGTTTTAGCTGACACACAGTTTAATAAAGTAGGCGAAGCACGAATGGAGTATTTATTTTGGGATGTATATGACGCGGTTTTATTTACCCCTTCAGGTAATTACAGCGCAGGAACGCATCCTATTAAATTTAAACTTACCTATTTACGTGACTTTGAAGCTAAAGAAATCGTAAAAGCAACAAATGAGCAGTGGGAGCATATTGGAAAAAAAGAGCTAGCTGATAAATATGACAGTGAATTATTGTCTATTTGGCCTGATATTAGAAAAGGCGATTCGCTAACGCTGATAACTAATGAGCAGGGAATGAGTGTTTTTTATCATAATGATGAACAAATTGGTGAAATAAATGAACTTCAATTTTCAAGTGACTTTTTAGCAATTTGGCTTGACGAAAAAACTTCTGAGCCAAAACTACGAAAGCAATTATTAGGGAATTAATATGAATATATTAAACACGTTAAAAACAGCATTGATCTGCTTATCAGCTCTACTTTTAATTAGCTGTTCAGCGCCAAATGTTGAACATTATAAAAATACATCGCCAAACTTTGACTTTAAAACATTTTTTAGTGGAAATTTAAAAGCCTATGGTGTTGTACAAGACTTTAAGGGTGAATTGACCCGCAAGCTTGTCGTAGATATGAATGCAACGTGGGATGGTAACCAGGGTGTTATTGAGGAAGATTTTGTTTACGATGATGGTGAAACACAAAAACGTATTTGGAAAGTAACGCTTAATAACGATAACAGCCTAACGGGCACTGCTGATGATGTTATTGGTGTAGCTAAAGGGAAAAGTAATGGCAGTGTATTTCATTGGAACTATAATGTTGAACTTGCATATGATGACAGCACTTTAAACGTTAATTTTGACGATTGGATGTACTTGGTTACACAAACGCGCTTGATAAACCGCACATCTATTGTTAAGTTTGGTGTCGAGGTTGGGGAAGTGACCTTAGTTATCGAAAAAATATAGTTTATTATGTTGCCTAAGTTGCACCAAAATTGTACTTAAATTAAGTTGTTGTTAACTCAACATGCTGTATTTTACCGAGAATTATTTAAATTTTATGTGTTTTTGAAGATTTTAAACAAAAAATGCAATTTGCTGTTGCTAACTGTTTAAAAATACATAAAGATAGGATTTGCGAAGGCAAAATAATAACGAATAGGAATCTAACAATGAATAAAGCTCAATTAGTTGAAAAAATTGCTACTGATGCAGAAATCTCTAAAGCTGCCGCTACTCGTGCTCTTGACGCGTTTACCGGTGCTGTAACTTCTTCTTTAAAAGAAGGTGATTCAGTAGCGTTAGTTGGTTTTGGTACTTTCTCAGTAAAAGAACGTGCGGCACGTACTGGTCGTAACCCGCAAACGGGTGCTGAGATCCAAATCGCAGCAGCAACTATCCCAAGCTTTAAAGCAGGTAAAGGTCTTAAAGACCAAGTAAACCCTTAATAGGTTTAACAAATTAAATAAAAAAAGGGCTAATTAGCCCTTTTTTTTATCTATTAAAAAGCCAAATTTCAATGGCTTAATTATAGGTAAGTTATGCTTTTAAGGCTTTATCGCCTCTTCCTATGCCTACAGCACCTGAGCGCACAACTTCAATAATGTCAGTTTCATGTCGCAACGTATCTAAAAATGATTCTATCTTATCTGTGCTACTAACAAGTTGTAGGCTGTAACTTTGACGTCCCATATCTAAAATAGCGCCTTGGAAAACATCGACCACACGGGTTACTGCAGCACGGGTTGATTCATCTTGCGCGAATACTTTAACTAATAAAAGCTCGCGTTCAATGTGACTCATCTCGGTTAAATCTATAATCTTTAATACATCAACAAGTTTATTAACTTGCTTTGTTATTTGCTCAACAACACGGTCATCACCCATGGTGGTAATAGTGATACGCGATAATGATTGATCATCAGTTGTACCTACAGTCAGGCTATCAATATTGTATGCACGTTGTGAAAAAAGCCCAACAATACGTGATAGAGCACCGGGTTCATTTTCTAATAATATAGATAAAATACGACGCATTATGCTTTTACTCCTTTACGTAACCACATCTCATCAATGCCACCTAATTTAATTTGCATTGGATATACATGCTCTTTTTCGTCGACAAGAATATCTAAAAAGACTAAGCGGTCGTTTATGCTCATCGCCCTGTCAATTGCAGGTTGTAGTTCATCAAGCGTATTTACTTGAATACCTACATGTCCGTAGCTTTCAACTAACTTAACAAAATCAGGGAGGGAATCCATGTAAGATGATGAATGGCGTCCGCCGTAAACCATATCTTGCCATTGACGTACCATACCTAAAGAGCGGTTATTAAGTGATACAACCTTTACCGCTAGGTTGTACTGTAAACAGGTTGATAGTTCTTGAATATTCATTTGAATAGAGCCATCACCCGTAATACACACAGACTCTTTATCAGGAAAGGCTAGCTTTACGCCCATTGCAGCAGGTAAACCAAAGCCCATGGTGCCTAGGCCGCCTGAGTTGATCCATTGACGAGGATGCTTAAATGGATAATATTGCGCTGCAAACATTTGATGCTGACCAACGTCAGAACTTACGTAAGCATCGCCATTAGTAGCTTTATAAACCGCTTCAATTACAGCTTGTGGCTTAATTTTGTCGCCAGCAGTGTTGTAGCTTAAGCACTTTTGTTCGCGCCAGCTGATAATTTGTCGCCACCAATCTTCTTGCGCGCTGCGGTCTATTTTAATTGGGCTTTTATCAATACCCGCTTGTAGTTGTTCAAGTACGGTTGCTAAACAACCTACAACTGGTATGTGTGCTTTAATTGTTTTAGAAATTGAAGTTGGGTCAACATCAACATGAACAATTGTGGCATTAGGGCAAAACTTTTGAACATTATTAGTTACCCTGTCATCAAATCGGGCACCTAATGCCAAAATAACATCGGCGTTAGCCATTGCTTTGTTTGCTTCTAGTGTACCGTGCATGCCTAACATACCGACAAAGTTAGGGTGCACACCTGAAATACCACCCAATCCCATTAGTGTGTTTGTAATTGGCGCATTTAACGATTCAACTAAGTGTGTTAATTGCTCTGACGTGTTTGAAATAACAATGCCGCCACCCGAATAAATAACAAGCTTTTTAGCTTCTAAAATGGCAGTAACCGCTTTCCGAATTTGCTTAGAGTGACCTTTAGTATTAGGACTGTAGGTTCTAAGTTCTGTTGTTTGAGGAAATTCGTATTCAAACTTAATCGCAGGGTTTAGCATGTCTTTAGGGAGTTCAACTACAACTGGGCCTGGACGACCTGTACTGGCTATATAAAAGGCTTTAGCGAGTATTGCAGGGATGTCTTTAGCACTTCTACAATTAAAGCTGTGTTTAACTATAGGGCGAGAACAGCCAACAATATCAGTTTCTTGGAATGCATCGTCACCAATTAAATTTGTAGGTACTTGGCCTGATAATACAACCATAGGAATTGAATCCATGTAGGCCGTTGCAATACCTGTAATACAGTTTGTAGCGCCAGGGCCTGAGGTTGCAAGCACAACACCCACGTCACCAGTTGCTCGTGCATAGCCGTCGGCCATATGCGTAGCAGCTTGCTCGTGACGCACGAGTATGTGTTCAATATCATCTTGTTGAAAAAGTGCATCGTATAAATCTAATACTGAACCACCGGGGTAGCCAAATATGTATTTAACCTTTAAATCTTTTAATGCCTGAACAACTAGTTCAGAACCATTATATTCTTGTTTGCTCATCCTCATTCCTCTGTGCGCTTTTTATGCATAAAAAAACCCCCGCGTAGTGCGAGGGTTTTTAAAAAGCAGTATCACCTTTTAATACATCCCCGCTGGGCTTATAACTAAGACCAGTACGAGTACGACTAAAAGATTAATGTGTGTGTTCATAGTTTTTACTCTACTTAGCAAAACACTGCTTTTAAATTAAAAATTCTGTATAGGTTTATTTTTAAGGGTTTTGAGCCTTTATGTCAACCTTGAAAGCGGTTTTTTGCATTTTAAATTCGTTTTGTGGCTTTTTTTAATTTAAATCTGCAGAAATTCTGTGTTTAACTGAGTTTACTAGCAGAAATTATGCACTTTAGGTTGTGGGTTCGATTTTAGATATAAAAATAGTGAGAGACCATTAACTTTTATTGCATATGTTAACTATATGTTTTTATCGCCTGTTTAAATTCCTATTATTAGGTATGATTACTACATAATTATGTTTGAGGAAGACACAGTGAAAAAAGTGATGTTAATTGCGCTTTTAACTACGCTATTAAGCCCAATAGTGGCAGCTAATAATATAAGTCCGCATGATGTTGGTATAACTAACGAAGAACGTATTTTATATTGGCTTAAAAAAAGAGACCAAATATCTTCAAGTGAGTTAGATAGTTCATTTAAGTCATATATGAGTAATAAAGAAGCTGCCAATCACTCAATTAAAAATGGCTTTAGGCAATTTAAATCCTCCTCCAACGTTTTTTCAAACACAAATAAACAGCAGGTTGCTTTTTCAACGTCACTAGTGCCAGATCAAAGTGTTAATGATGTAAAAGTGTTAGCTATCTTAATTGATTTTCCTGATCTAAAACATGACGACAATCAGCTTGTAGAGCAAGACACCGACATGTTTTACGCTGAATATTCAACTGAGCACTATCAGCAAATGCTTTTTAATACTCAAGGTTATACGGGCCCTGATGGACAAAGCTTAAAAACGGCTGCTGATTATTATAAAGTGGCTTCGGGGAACAGCTTAAACTTTAACGGACAGGTATATGGCTGGGTAACCGCTGATAGCAATGCAAAAATATATGGTGAGCGCCAAGGCAGTACACGGGATATAAATGCACCCGCTTTAATTAAAGAGGCTGTGGAGAAGGCGGTTGCAAAGTTTAATATTAATTTAGCGGATTATGATTTAACCGATTTAGATGATATTGATGGCGACGGTATTGTTAATGAACCTAATGGCATCATTGACCATGTAATGATTTTTCATTCAAGTATTGGTGAGGAAGCAGGTGGCGGTTACCTAAGCACCGATGCTATTTGGTCGCACCGCTACTATGTGTTTGATGAAAATAGCGGGCCGAGCGAGATTGCAGGCAGCAATATTAAGCTCTTTGGTTATACCATTAACCCTATTGATGCAGGGATTGGTGTGGTAGTGCATGAGTTTGGACATAACTTAGGATTATTGGATGAATACGACTTGCAATCTAACACGGTAGGTGAGCCTGTCGCGTCTTGGTCAGTTATGTCGACAGGAAGTTGGGCTGGTTCGCCAAGAGGCTCAGAGCCGGTTATGTTTAGTCCTTATGCGCTTGAGTATTTACAAAAACGATACCGGGGTAACTGGGTTAACCAGCTTACGCTTGATATGGATGAGATAGAGGCTAACTCACAGCAAACATTAATTAATACTGCGAGTACTTCACAACTGCAAAATCAAATAAAAATAACACTGCCACCAAGGCTCGAAAAATTTAGAGCTCCAGTAGAAGGTGATTTTCAATACTATTCAAATACGGGCGACAATATTAGCAACAGCTTAGCGAATACAATAGCGCTACCAAGCACAACTGAGACACTTACTTTAAGCTTTATTGCTTATTACAGTATTGAGCGCGATTACGATTTAGTTCAAGTAAAAGTAAATGGCGAGCCAATCGCGAGTAATTATACGCAAGCGCTTAATCCATACTACGGTGATATTGGTCCGTATATTTCAGGTGATTCATTTCTTAATAGTGATGCTAAGCAACCTAACGGCTATTTGACCCATAAGTTTGATTTATCAGCTTATGCTGGGCAAACAATTGATTTAAAAATTGAATACATAACAGATGCGAACACACATTATTATGGTTTTGTTGTTGATGATATGCGCATTGAGCAAAGTGATACTTTAATTTGGCAAAATAATGCACAAGATCAAGTTAACACTGAGTTTAATGGCTTTGAAAAAATTGGTAATTACACATATGCATCACCATCACATTACTATTTACAATTGCGTTCATACACAGACGTTGACAGTAGCTTACAAGCAGAGCAGTACTCACCGGGGTTATTATTGTGGTACAGCAATGAATCTCAAGCAGATAATAACACTACCGAGCATCCAGGCAGTGGTTTTGCATTAGTGGTAGATGCCGATCAGCGCTCAATAAATAAAGGCAGTACGCAAACTCCGGCTGCTTCAGCAATTCAAATACGTGATGCTGCTTTTAGTCTATACCAACAAAGGGCAGGGTTAGGTGATGATGATTTATCAGCTATTACCCAGTTCACTGATAAAAACGATTATAGCTTTTCAGCGCAAAAACCATCGGGTGTTATGCTTCCACAGGTTGGTTTTGGGTTTAATATTATAAATCAGTCAGCTGATAGTGAAGACATAGAAGTAGAGCTTAATTACGATGTCACTAAGGGTATTAATTTTACCAAAACAGGTTTAACCGTTAATTTTAATGTAGAAGGTTTTGCACTCACGCCTTCGGATACATTTACGTGGAATTTTGATGATGGTAGCTCAAGCATAGAGTTAACCCCTACTCATGAATACCAAGACTATGGCACTTACAACGTTGAGTTTATGGCAAGTAATGGTACTTCAGATCAAGTAGCTGTAGTTCAAGTTACACTAGCTGAACCATTATCTGTAAATGAAATTGAATATGAAATAAACCAAGGAACTTTAACAGCTGAGGCTTCGCTTACAGGTGGGGTCGCACCGTATACTTATAATTGGCAGCTAGGGGATGGAAGTACTTTAACGACGCAATCGCTTACTTATAATTATTTATACTCTGGTGATTACCAAGTAACGCTTACAGTGACGGATAACGAAGGCACGGAGCAAACTAAAGCGATTGATGTAACTGCAACTGTTCCGCTTAGCATAAACGCAAACGCTACCGTTAGTGATTTAAGCGCACAATTTAATGCCCAAGTAACCGGCGGCTTTAATAGTTATACTTACAGTTGGGATTTTGGTGATGGCAGTGCGTTATCAAATTTACAAAACCCAATACATACTTATCAAACTGACGGGACATATAACGTAACGTTGAATGTTACTGATACTCAAACCAATGATACTTTTACTAAAGAGTTATCTGCTACTGTGCAAAAACAACAAAGTAGTTCGGGTTCAAGTGGCGGATCACTTTCAGGTTTATTAGGATTACTACTTTTGGGCTTATTTAGGTTTAATACTAACTTGCATAAATACACTAGGTTAGTATAAACGTAGTTAGCAAACATAAAAAAGCCCGCTAAATTA
>NZ_BADY01000096.1:0-128 GCF_000241185.1 Pseudoalteromonas sp. BSi20495 | reverse complement strand
AACCAAACTTACTTGACGCTTTCTTGCGATTGCCATGTAACACCCTGCTTGTTTTTTGCACTAAATAAAGCCTAGTACTTCGTTTCATAAAGTGCAAAATTAGAATGGGTGTCTTTGTTATTCGATTA
>NZ_BADY01000097.1:0-639 GCF_000241185.1 Pseudoalteromonas sp. BSi20495 | reverse complement strand
TCAGCTTCTTTACCAACTATTTTTTTTGCAATTGATTTTTGACACCCCATAGCGTCAATCGTTACTAAGCAGCCTTTTATCTCTAATAATTCAAGCAGCTCTGGCAACGCTTTTATTTCATTCGACTTTTTATCAACAGGGCATTGTGCCAAAACAACACCATTTTCGCATGCAAATGCACTGATCATATAAAGCGCATCGCGTCTATCTGACTGATTAAATGAACCTTTCAATCGTTTACCGTCAATAGCAACTACACCGCCTTGAGTTAATTTGGAGCAGGCTTTCATCCAAGAAGAAAAGGAATCTTGGAATTGCGTCATGTCAATACGGCTCATTACACGAGCAATTGTGTCATGGCGAGGGATCCCTTGTTCAAGAAGAACATATTTTCTGAGCCAATCTAGTCTATCATGACCAAAATCTTCAATCTCTTCCCAGCCCTGACAGCCTGAAACAACAGCGCTAACAGCTAAGAATATGATATCAAATAGTTTATGAACAACTTTACCTTGTTGGCGAGGGTCGTCGATTGATTCGAAATATTTAAATAGCTGAATGTTAGACATGGGGATGCTCCTTAAAAAGGAGTATAAGATCATACTTTTAAGTCAAGGTAAAGTTCGTGATCTTGCCCTG
>NZ_BADY01000098.1:0-7220 GCF_000241185.1 Pseudoalteromonas sp. BSi20495 | reverse complement strand
GGGTCTTATGTCAGGATGTAGGCAAAATTGAAATTGCTCAAAGAAAAAGCCAAGTAGTTGTAATAGCAGGTGTTGGCGGTGAGCTGTTGTTAAGTTTAGTACAACAAATTATTGCTAATAACGCAGTTGAGCATTTAAATAATGTTCGGTTTATTTTATGCCCAGTGCATCACACTTATAAGTTGCGAGTGGGTTTAAAACAACTCGGTTTAGGGCTAATAAGTGAACAAATAGTTTACGACAACAAACGTTTTTATGAAGTGATTGAAGTGAGCTTTAGTACCAATAATGAGATTAGCCATACCGGCAACAAAATGTGGGACTTTGCTAGTACAGAGCACGCTATGTACCAACGGCAACTCATAAATCATTATAATAAAATGCTCAATAAAGATAAGCCATACTATCAAAAAGTTATAACAGACTATCAAGAACTCACCGATAGTTAAAAAAGCCCAAAAGTAGGGCGTACATGTGATCTAATTACGACATTGACGACGTAATGTGTTCATAGTTTATATCGCACAACGCGAGTTTATTTGGTTTATTTATGTCAGATAACAAGAGTCACATTAATCATTTGCTTAGCAATGAGCAAAAATGGCAACACAGTTACGAGCAACCTATTTCTTATGCACCCCTTGTGCAATTAGCTAATAGTAACTGGGTGGTGCCACAGCATTTTTTACGTTACAAGCACACGCTTCAAAGCGTAAACGAAGTACTTGAGAGTATTGAATTTTCGGCTCATTTTAGAGTGCTTGCTGCACAAAAAGGTGAAGAAATTTACCTGCAAGTAGCAGTGCTGAGCCCAGATAACTATCAAAAAAGCGCATCTATTAATGAAGCCAAAGCTAAAAAGCTATTATTTGGCAGACGCTGGATAGTAGAGGAAAACTTACCTACCTCAGAGCTTATTCAAACCGCATTTTTAGCGTTAAAAGTAGCGCGAGAACACGAAGTAAGAGAACTTTTTCAGTTAATGCAAAGCGGCGCAACAAGCACGCCATTTAATAACCATCACGACTTACCGGTAATGGCGCAAAACCCTGAACTTGTTAAAAGCGAAGCGGTTACAAGTAACGTTGATGAAGTGCTTAAACGCATTGTATTTGCAGGAAAAAGCATTGAGCTTAAAAGCCAGCAGCAAGTAGCCGAGCAATATTTATATACTGTTGAGCTGTTGTGTGAGGATTGCCAGCTTAGCGAGTTTAATAAAAAAACAATTGCGTTTTTAACAGCAGATCCATCCGTTAATAGCTTTTTACACGGCTTAATTGCGGCATTGGTGGCCACAAGTAACGACTACGTAAACGAGCAGTTTAAATACAAAGGTTTTGCCCGCTTTAGTAAGCACGTTGCGGTTGAACAAATAGGTAACCTAAGTATCGCTATGCGCTCGCCAAGTACCGTAGGGCTTTGCTCTATGGGTAAGCAACATGCTAATCAGTTAAACTTTGAGATAGACAGTGGGCGAGCACCACAGGGCTGCGGGCAAGCTATTGGTGGGTTTTTAGCTGCTCACGGTATTGAGCAGCCAGAAAATGCACATTTATATCCAAATTACTTATAACAATTTAAAGTTTATTAATTTCATCTTTAACGTTAAAGCTCGAATCAGTAACAATAGCCTCAAGTGTTTGTACGCGCTCTTTTAATGCAAGCACTTGTGCGTTTGTTTCAGCTAATTGTTTATGGGCATCGCTGTTGTTGTTTTGCATTTTATGTTTAAACTCAAGATGCTTTTTATACATATCGTAAACTACTCCTGAGCCAACCGAAATTAGCACAATAAGTACAATCATAGCTGTTATTATAAAAGTATAACTAAATCCCTTTCTAAAGTACTATAAGTCTCAGAAAGTAATTAAAGCTGCTATTATGAAAAAACCCGCATATTTTTACACTCGCATATCATCAAAATCCCAGATTTCAGGTGAAGGTCTTAATAGACAAGAAGATTTTATAACAAAATTCTTAGACGGTATTAACGCATCAAATCAAGATGGGATTCAATATATTCAATCTAAGATTATCAATGATAGTGGCGTATCTGCTTACGATGGTTCAAACATATTGGATGGTGAATTAGGCAAATTCATTATTGATGCTGAAAATGGTAAAATCGAAAAAGGTTCTTTATTAGTATTAGAAGCACTCGATCGGCTATCCAGACAAAAAATCAGTGAATCTAGAAAACTGATTCTGAGGATTTTCGATGCGGGTATTAAAATTGCTATTGTAAAATATAATATTATTTTCGATGACTCATCATCAAATGAAATTGGAGCTGATCTTTTAGTTACGGCTGGTCTGCACTTGGCATTTATGGAGAGTGAGCAAAAATCAGTTAGGTTGCGGGATACATTTGCAAGGAAAAGAGAAAAAATAGCTAATGGTATTGCTGTAAAAAATTCTCATATGCCTTTTTGGATGGTATTCGAAGATAATAAATTCACCCTTCTACCTGAACAAGTAAAGCATGTTGAATTAATCTTTAAGTTAAGAATCGAAGGAATGGGTTTGCACTCTATAACTCGTTACTTTAATGAAAAAGGCATTCGATTAGCTGGTAATAAAAGCAAAAGTAAAAATCCGCTCAATTCAACACGAGTTACTGATATTTTAAAACATCGTGGTGTTTATGGTGCATATGAGATCTTTAAAAACGATTACACCAATACACGGAGACGTATTTCAACTGGCGAAATTGTAGAAGGCTATTATCCAAAAATAGTTTCGAAAGAAGACTTTGATATTGTTCAAGGTATGTTTGAGGGTAAACGTAGTATTAGGAAGGTAGTAAACATATTTTCAGGACTTACTAAATGTTCTTGTTGTGGAAGTAATTACGGCTATTTTAAACAATCTGATATACATACATTCTTGCGGTGTTCAAGTATGAGCCAACCGAAAAACATAACTGAGAAATGTAAAAATGGTTCTATCAACTACGAAAAAGTTATCCTACCGAATTTCATAAATTATTTTGGGAATTATGACTTTAGGGAGCTACTTAAAGATACATCTGATCATGATCAGATAATTGAACTAGAACAAAAAATCAACTCAAAATTAGAAGACAAGAAAAAATTACAAAGAACAAAAGTTATTATGACGCTTTAATGCAGTCTTACATTGAAAATGATGATTTAGAGTCAATAAATGAAACTCGAAAAACTGTTCTAGCATTATCTAGGCAAAGACAAAAAATAAATGAAGAAATAAAAGATATTGAATCTAAGTTATTAATTTATAGAAGGAATTCAGATCTAGATTTAGTCCTGAATTCTATAAAAGATATTAATAAGTTAGATTTTACAGAAGAAAGAAATAGAGTTTTGTATAACGAAACTTTGAAGAGGTTTATTAGCAAAATAGAGCTAACTAAAGTAAAAAGATCTGCTATGGCGAAGATACACTACAAGACAGGTTTTATTGTAGAGCTGTTTCTACCTCATATGATACATGAGCAACAAAAATTTGATAATCTAGCTCTTTTGTATAAAGCACAAGATGACTCATATAATGCCATTACAGCATTCAATAAAAATGATTTAGAGTATTAGATTAGTTTTATACATTATTACAGTAAATGACGGACACAAAAAGGCACAACTCTATTGATTAGTTGTGCCTTTTTTTAGAGATACGATACAATTATGCGATTATACAGAATAGTCAAAAATAAATTGTTATCTTCGCGATAATCCACTCAACAACTTACACATAGCTCGTCACGTTGGTTCAATGGTAGTTACACCCTATGCAAAGGCTTTAACCATTGTAAGCAATCGCTACTTATTTTGAACTACAGACAGTGACCAGATGGTGTATCGTTCTTCCCTCTCACTCACTATATTATTTATGATAGAGAAATATAGTAAATCAATTTTTGAATTCGTAAATCTAAATGCGTGTTTCATCAACAGTATTTTTAATAAATATTGATATATAAAACAACAATAAAACATCGCAATTATGACAATCCAACAAGATTTAACACCAGAAGAACAACAACGGCTAAATGAAGTCAATAAACAACATAAAGAACAGTTACAAGCAACTAGCGCTTTAGAAAAGACTATCAAAGAATTATCAAAAAATAATGCACGAACTAAAAATGAATCTGCTTTTACAGATAATCGTTTAGAGGTAAGAAAATATACAGATAGTGTTCGTGACACTATGAGTAGTGAAACATCAAAATTGTTTGAACAACTTGAAGATATTAACATTGATAGTCGTAAGCAATCTAAACACGAACAACGCGACAATTTAAAACAGCTTGATGTATTGCGCGAACTATCAAAAAATATTCAAGACGATGAACAGAAACTACAACTTCAAAAGTTCGTGGATACTACAGAGGAAAGCATTAAAGCAAACAGTAACCGATTTACAGCGTTTGTTTCAAAATCCGTTGATAATTTTGGGGATATTGGCGCGGTTCTTTCAGGGTTAAATGATAGTCCACTTCTAGCAATGGGCTTTGCTCATTTTGGCAATAAAATAACAGACTCGTTAAAAGGTAGTCGCGAACAGTCTTACCAAGTTCAAGAGGGTTCAGAAGATCAGCTTTTTGAACTGTTACAGCAGCGTGAACAAAGCGCTAAGCGTCAAGAGACATTATTAAAAGAACTGGCAGATCGTAAAGCAGATAAACCAGATAATAAAGGCAATGTTCGTGAAAACGAATTCAAAGTTGATAATAGTTCTATAGAAAAGGAACTAAAATTAAACAATGATGAACTAGTATCAATCAATGATTCAATTAATAACTTACAAAATCCACCAGCTATTGATCACGGTGTAGATAGTAAGCAACATATTGAAAATATTGTAAATGTTGAAAACAATCTTACACAAGATTTATCTAAATTAACCAACGATGAAGTTATAAATCAGCTTGATTTTGCCAATGAGCAATTATTATCTATTGATGATAGTGTTCAAAAGTTAAACAATGTTTCTAAAATAGATCCAACTATTGAAAGTGTTGTTAACAATACAATCAATGTTCCTGAACTAGACCTATCAACACTTAGTTTAGAACGTCTAGAAGAACTAGTTAATGTATCGAATCAAGAATTATTATCAATCGGTGGTGCTATTGATGATTTTTTAAACAATATTGTATCAATTGATAATGGTAAACAAGAACCTGTTCAAGTCCCAGTGAACGAGGACAACGATTTTAAGGCAATTGAAACGCAATTAATCAATATAAATCATAAGCTTACACCGTTATTGAACGGTTTAGAAGAACGTAGACGTGAAGATGAATTGTATAATGACCAACTATTAACAGCGTTACAGGATCTTAAAGGTAAATCTAGTGGTGTTAGTGGTAAAGAAGACAGCGGATCAATACTTGGTAGTGTATTTGGTATGCTCAACCCTAAAACACTGTTAAAAACGCTTACAGGCGGATTTATGAAAGGGTTCAAGTCACTAGGTAAGAGTATTGCACGTGTTATACCTAAAGTATTAAGCAAAATTATGTTACCCGTTGCAATAGTAGGTGCATTGTTCAGTGGTGTTACCGAAGCGTTAGAAACTTTCAAGAAAAGCGGTTCTGTTAAAGATGCGGTAACTAGTTATTTTGGGGGGATGTTAGATTTTATAACATTCGGTTTGTTTGATACCAATTCCTTAAAATCTATGGGGGATACTATAAAGGGATATTCACAAGGTTTGTATGATGCGCTTACTTATCCACTAGAGAAAATGACTGATCTTGTTTCAGGAATAATGGAGGGAGATTGGAAAAAATCATTGAAAGCAGTTTTTGAACTAAATCCAATAGGGTTATTGGTTAATGGTCTTGAAAAAGCATTCAATTATACAGCGGATCTTGTAAGTGGTGCTTTTGATAGTGCAATGACTAGTTTAGATACAATGGTCACGGATTTTACAAAAAGTATTGCAGACTCGTTTAAGATACCAGATTTTGATTTTTCAATGCCCTGGGATGATGACAATAAATCTAAAATTGATGATAAGAAAACTATTAAATCAACGGATTTATCAAACATTGGTAGTGCTAGGGCAAACATACGTGAAAGTATAGGATCTGTTTATAAGATTAATGATATACCGATGAATAAACAGGATTTTAAACAAGCATCTAATGCAGTATTAAAACCAGAATTAAACAATGCTGGTGGAAATAATTCATTTAGTAATATTAACGTTGCTAACAATAATCAAACGATAGTAGCACCCTTGCCGAGTGTTCATAATAATGACATGGAGTATATACGCACTAGAAGTAACAATCCTTATTAATCATTATGATACCGACACAAAAAAGCCACAACGAATTAAATCATTGTGGCTTTTTCGCATAAGAGGTGGGACATTGAAGGGATGAAAACCCACCTATAAAAACAATTTACATTGACCATAACATAAATTGTTAATCTATAATTATTTATGATATTTTTTGTGAGGTAGTTATCATAAATAATTATGTATTGTTTAAATTTTAACAAAAAGACACAGCGAATATTAATCGTTGTGTCTTTTTTTTTGTTAAAAAAAGGTACACTTTAATATAAGTGACCTTAAAACTACAATAATAAAATTATGACAAAAAATTATTGTTTTATGTTTTATGAATTCGTTTTACTGCTAGATAAATCCTAGTTTATTTATATTCTGAGCAGTTTCATTAAGCGTTTTACAGCCGTCTTTATTATCATGAAAATAATCTAGTTCTTTGTTGTATACATCGCGTGGTTTTGCTAATGCAATTCTATCTATAACAATCATGTTGTTATTAATAGTGTAGTTAAACGACTTAATATAATACATTAAAATTGGCAATTCTGAATTAAGAATAAATGAACTCTTTGGTATAACTGCATCCTTAGAACCATAATAACTAGTCTTTTCACCAATGGCATGAACAATAGATTCTAAAACTTGTTGAAGTGTGAATTGGTGCGTTAATGCATCTTTATTTTTCAATAGTAAACTAACCGTTTCTTGTTCACTCAATTTAACCTTAATAAAGTATTCATCTCGTTGGTGGAGAGTAGATACCACTTTTTCAGGCACTATTGGATAATCAAACAATACACTTTTATTAATCTTGTTTTTATAGTCTTTATGCTTTTTAGCGAACGTGTGTATAACATGTAAAAACTGATCGCTGTATCGTGTCTTAATACCTGTATAACAATTCTCTGCAATACTCAAAAGGCATAGTGGCC
>NZ_BADY01000099.1:0-276 GCF_000241185.1 Pseudoalteromonas sp. BSi20495 | reverse complement strand
CCTCTTGATATATTTTCTCGCTCTTCTAAAGAAAGAAACGATAATCGACGCTTTCGTTGCACTGGCGATATTCCACCTTTTAGTTTAAGTACTCCGAATATAGAACCAGCATGTCTATCAAGCGTCAAACCTATTTCGCTAAGCGTTTTACCTTCACGCCATAAGAACCATGCTTTCAGCTTTTCAATATCACTTAAACCACGTTTTGATAAGTCAGTCATAACCACCTAATTAATAATCAATTATAAGGTGTTGCACTGACCACTTGATATCACC
>NZ_BADY01000100.1:0-139 GCF_000241185.1 Pseudoalteromonas sp. BSi20495 | reverse complement strand
CATAACAAGCCGACATTAAGTCGGTTTTTTTGTGCCTAAAATAAAGTGAAGTGTAAACTACCACTCCTGTAGCCGCAGAGCTTGCTCGCGTGAGAAGCGACAGCTTCTAATCACTTACCACCGATATAACTGATACTTT
>NZ_BADY01000101.1:0-14343 GCF_000241185.1 Pseudoalteromonas sp. BSi20495 | reverse complement strand
CTTGATGTTTATTGTAGGTGAGGTTTTATACCTCGCTTTTTTATAAAGTTAAATTACATGAGCGCGAAATAAATTCGCACCTACAGGTTTATATTCCATGCTGTAGGTGAGGTTTTATACCTCGCTTATTTATAAAGTTAAGTTGCACGTGCGCGAAATAAATTCGCACCTAAAGGTCAAGCATCACACTCTTTGCATATCAAACATAAATAATAATAAAATGTGTTGTAGACGTAGAGCTTGCTCACGTGAGAAGCGAAGCTTCTTATTACTTTAAACTAACCAAATAAAAAGACCTTAAAGCTTCGCTTTAACGCGCCAGCAAGCTGTGCGCCTACAAGTCCAGCATTACGCTCTTTGCACATCAAACGCTATTACGTCTTTAATTTTTTCTTTATTTGTTGCGAGCATTACAAGTCTATCAATCCCCAAAGCCACCCCTGCGCACTGTGGTAATCCATGCTCCAGCGCTTTAATTAAACGCGTATCCATTGGTACTTGTTTTAAACCGTTTACAGCGCGGTATGCGTTATCTTCATTAAAACGTTTAGCTTGCTCACTAGCATTTATGAGTTCGTTAAAGCCGTTAGCCAATTCCATATTTTTATAATAAAGCTCAAAGCGCCCTGCTACACGTGTATCGTGTTCACAAATTTGTGCCAGTGCCGCTTGAGAAGCTGGAAAGTGATACACAAAACATGGCTTATCTTGCCCTATTGTGGGCTCTACTTTCATACAAAATAATAATTGCAGTAAGGTATCCTTATGCGTTTCATTTTGGGCTATATCAGCAAATCCCTGCTCACACGCTAGTTGCTTTAATTGCTCTATGCTTGCTGTTAACGGATCGAGCCCAAGTGCTTGTTCAAACGCTTGCTGATAAGTCAGCCTTGTTGCCGGCTCGACATCTAAAACAAGCCGCATTAGCTCATCCATTTCATCCATAAGTGCAAATTCATCAAAGCCTGGGCGATACCATTCCAGCATTGTAAATTCAGGATTGTGATGACTACCGGCTTCTTCATTTCTAAATGCTTTACAAAGCTGAAAAATAGCGCCTGAGCCTGCCGCTAACAAGCGTTTCATAGCAAACTCTGGAGATGTTTGTAAGAATAGAGGAAGCCCACCTGCGTGCCCTGGGCCTACAAATTTAGTATTAAAACTGGCTAAGTGCACATCAGTTACACTGGCAGCACTTAAGCTCGGCGTTTCTACTTCCATTACATTACGCGTATAAAAAAACTCACGAATGCTACGTAATATCGCTGCACGTTGTTTTAGTGTTTCAATGCTTGCGCTTGGGGCCCAAAGATCTGCTGACATATTTTCTCCAAAAAAAATCCCAGCTTAAGCTGGGATTTTATAAACAATGTTAAAGCTTACTTAACACGGCTTACATATTCACCGTTACGAGTGTCTACTTTAATTACTTCGCCAATTTGTACGAATAATGGAACTCGTACCACAGCGCCTGTGCTAAGCGTTGCTGGTTTACCACCAGTGCCCGCTGTATCGCCCTTAAGGCCAGGATCTGTTTCAGTGATCTCAAGCTCAACAAAGTTAGGTGGTGTAACAGCAATAGGGCTGCCGTTCCATAATGTGATTGTACATAAATCATTTTCAACTAACCATTTAACAGCATCGCCTAGTGCTTTTTCGTCAGCAGCAATTTGCTCAAATGTTTCGTTGTTCATGAAATGCCAAAATTCGCCGTCTGTGTATAGATACGCTAAATCTGTATCCATTACATCAGCACCTTCAACTGATTCACCCGATTTAAAGGTTTTTTCAAGCACCTTACCAGAGATAAGTTTACGGATACGAACACGGTTGAACGCCTGGCCTTTACCAGGTTTTACCATTTCATTTTCTAAGATACTGCAAGGCTCGCCGTCCATCATAATTTTTAGGCCGCCCTTGAACTCGTTGGTGCTATAATTCGCCATCGTTTCCTCTATTTATATTTTTTCGAGTAATCTACATGCCAATGATACAAAGAAATGAAGCAAATTTGCATAAAAACTGGCAAAAAGAATTAGCAAATGTAGTTACCTGCCCAAAGACCTTGCTTGAAATGGTCGGTTTATCGAGCCAAGTCCATGAAAACGACCTAAAAGCCCGTAGTTTATTTCCGGTACGCGTGCCTATCCCTTTTATAAAAAAAATACGCAAAGGCGATCCAAACGATCCTCTTTTGCTACAAGTAATGCCACGCCATCAAGAATTTTTGACTAAATCGGGTTTTAATAAAGATCCCCTACTTGAGCAAGACAACGACCAACCAGGCCTTTTACATAAGTATAAATCACGTGTTTTGGTGATGTTTAAAACCGGCTGTGCAGTAAATTGTCGTTACTGCTTTAGAAGGCATTTTCCGTATCAAGAAAACCAACTTAATAAAAAAAGTACTGCTTGAAACACTAAGCTACATAAAATCAGATGCTGATATAAACGAAGTGATTTTAAGTGGCGGCGATCCACTTATGGCCAAAGATGATGCAATAAGCTGGTTTTTAGATGAGCTTGAGCAATTACCACAAATTAAACGAATGCGAATTCATAGCCGCTTGCCAGTAGTTATACCGGCGCGAGTTACCAATGAGTTATGTGAGCGATTAGCAAAATCGCCATTAAAAATCATTTTTATTAATCACATAAACCACGCAAACGAAATAGATTCCGATTTTAAAGCAGCTATGCAAAAGCTTAAACAAGCAAACGTAACGCTTTTAAACCAAGCTGTAATTTTAAAAGATGTGAACGATACGCTCGATGCGCAAATAAATTTAAGCGAAGCGTTATTTGACGCAGACGTATTACCGTATTATTTGTATTTGCTAGATAAAGTTGAAGGGGCCAGCCACTTTGATATTAACGAAGAAGACGCAATAAAAATAATGGCAGAGCTATTAAAAGCTCTGCCTGGATTTTTAGTGCCTAAGTTAGTTAGAGAAATAGGTGGTCAAAAAAGCAAAACACCTATCGATCTTAAGCTAATTTAAACGTATATATTTACGTTGTTACCCAATGATGCCGTTACCGACTTAGCCGGTGTTTGTGCACTTGACGATTGTGCAGCACCTTCAATAAGTGCAAGTGCTGCTGCGCCATCTGCTAGTTGCTGCTTTTTAGATAAAGCAGCGCTATAAAGCTCACTGCCTTGGCCTGAGCCAGAAACAGCGGGTAAACTTGTGCCTGATATATTCATATAACAAACCTGACTTTTAAATGTAATCCAAGTATTATGTCGGCCATGCAGTACAAAGCTTTAGGAAAACCATGGATTCAATTATTGAACAACTCAATACTAATTTAAAAATTGTTTATCGTCAGGCGCTTGATGCCGACAAAAAACTCGATGAATTACAGCAGCAAGGCCATGGCAAATTTAAAGCCTTATTTGCACAAGATGCTGGATTTAGCTTTGAAGCTAAACGCTTTAAGCCGTATGTTCTTGACGTAGCCGCTGACGTTGAAAGCTTATCTAACGATGGTTTTGATGAAGAAAAACTTAAAACTACCGTTATTAAGTTACAGCAAATACTCACGCTGTTAGCTACTTTTAAGTAAAACTTAAAAATAGAAATGCCGCTATTTAGCGGCATTTTTATTTTAAGTTAATCTAAACTTGGTAATATTTGTTCACCAAACCACTGCGTTAATAAGCGTTTTTCGTAATAAAATGATTCTTCGCGGCCCATTTTAATTTTATCCATAAAGCCCATATCTTTAAGCTCTACATCACTGCCTTTACTAAGTACGCTACCATCTTTATCTGTTAACGAATAATTGAGCTTAATGCGCGGAAAATAGATTGGTTTTACTACACGTATTTCATCCATACCGCCGTATCGCACATCACCGGCTAAATCTAAATCAGTGAACTCTACGTTTAATTTATAACCTTTTGGTAGCTGCTCAGCAAGCTTAGCCATATGTTTTTCAAAGCTACTTGCAATGTGTTTATGATACGACCCTCTGGCTTGATTCGACGCTCGTACATCACGATAATCGTTAAAGTCATGCCATTTAACAATAGACTCCCCAGCATGAGCAAATACAGGGAGTGCTATACACATTGTCATTGCTATTTTCTTAACTGAATTCATATCGTTCTCCAAAAAGGTGTACCAATTACAATAGAGTGAATTGCAATAAGCCCAGTATTCTTACCTAAATTACCAATGGCATATTAACAGTCATTCATTAACTATAACTTAACCATACCTTTTAAATTTTTGACAGTATTTTGTCGCTTGCGGCTTCAATTAAATCAAGCACATTTTCAAAGCCATCATCACCGCCGTAATAAGGATCGGGAATCGCACTAACGCTCTGTTCACCAAACTCTAAAAACAACGCTAATTTGTACTGTAAATGCGCAGGGCACTGGGCTTTTAAATCAGCTAAATTTTGTGTATCGGCCGCTAAAATTAAATCAAATTCAGTAAAGTCACTTGTGCGTACTTTACGCGAATAAATACCTTTAAAACTATAACCACGTTTTTCGCCTGCAGCCATTGAGCGACTATCAGGCGTTTTACCTTCGTGATAACCAATAGTGCCAGCCGAATCAACTTTAACATCAACACCTAGCTTTTTAGCGCGGGCTTTTAATACCGCCTCTGCGGTTGGCGAGCGGCAAATATTACCTAAACAAACAACTAATATTTTTTTCATTAGACACTCCTTTAAACATTAAAAACTAAAACTGTTTTAAAATGCTCGCATCATACTCATCAGCATTTAGCGTTACGTTATGTTGCGCTGCAACAGATTCAAGCTCAGTTTGTTTAATGGCTAAATCGTCCATGGTGATTAGATTATCGTCTAGCTGCCACAATAACCGAGAGCCCGCGTAGCTATAATGAATCGCTAATAACGCATCGGCATTGCCTTCACGGCCAGCGGCTTTTAACTTAGCCATTTTACGGGTTATTTTATTAAGTGCTTTTTTAAGTTCCCACACATAAACAACTTCAGTCATAAAGCTATGTGTACGGTATTTATTAAGTAACCACGCAAGCCCAACGCTTGTAATAGCAACACCTATTAAGTTCCAATGAAAGTGGCTACCACTTTCATCAGGAAATAAAGCAATCAGCGTTTGCGATATAGCCAAGCTGCCTACAGCCAAACCAATACCACATCCTGCAATAACACGGTTTAAATGTTTACGATAACGCGCTTTATTTATTTCAATGAGTTGCATAACAGCCTAAAAAGTTAATAAGTAAAAGAATGCGAATGGCTATTGTAACTAAACCCCAGATTTTTTATAAAATTATTTCACCCCTTTTTGATTTGCCACCCGTTATAGCTTTGAAAACACCCTAATGCATTAATTTGGAGCGGCTTATGCACACACTTGAAGTACCTAACAACCCAGTATTTATTAAAACATCGACCGCCGTTATTGGCGGCGCCGCAATGACCTTTGCAGCTTTTGCGTTTATGCAATATTTAATAAGTGGCGAGCAACGCGCACCGGTTAAACCAGGGGGCGATATTATAGTAGAGATTTTTCAGGCACCTGAGGATTCAAAAGTCAGGCATATACAAAAAATACAGCCGCCACCGCCAATGCCTAAAGTGCCGCCAAAAGCACCACTGCTTGATACATCAGCGGATCCTGTACTGGCAATTAGCGACTTTACGCCAGTTACAATTGATGATTTTGGTGACGACATTAACAACACCATTAATCGCCCAACAGGGGATGCAACACCCATAGTGCGCATAAACCCTAAATACCCAACTACAGCAGCGCGCGATGGTATTGAAGGTTGGGTGCAACTAAGCTTTAGTATTTCGCCAACGGGGGAAGTAATCGACCCAGTAGTTATTAACGCCGAACCCAAACGCACCTTTAATCGCGAAGCAATAAGAGCAATTAAACGCTGGAAATATCGCCCCAAAGTAATTGAAGGTGTGGCACAATTACAAACAGGTCAAACCGTACAGCTCGATTTTAAATTAGATAACTCTATTTAATGGACTAAACGCCTATGCTACTAAGTATTAAGTCATGGTTATTTGAAACGCCAAGCAAGGACTGCATGGCAAGTTACGCAAAAAGTGGCGACAATCGTTACTTAGAGCAGCTTATTGCCCTCTACAGTAACGACTTATACCACTACCTTGTTACGCAATCTAATACGCATTTAGCATACGACGTAAGCCAACAAACATGGCTAAAAGTAATCGAAAAACGCCACCTTTACCAAGCGCAAACCACACCTAAAGCGTGGTTGTTTAAACTTGCCCGCAACACACTCATTGACGAATACCGCAAGCAACAGCACTTTGTAGAGTTTGACGAAAATACGTATTTAGCAGCACAAAATGATAAAAGCGAAAACGACTTAACTAGTCGAGACTCGCATATAGGCAGCTCAAACATAAGCTATGACGCGTTCGACGCCGCGCTAAAACAACTCAGCTTTGTACAGCGCGAAGCCATAACCTTGCAACAAGAAGGCTTTTCGCTCACCGACATAGAGCTTATAACGCAAAGCAGCCTTGAGACCATTAAAACAAGGCTGCGTTATGCCAAGCAAAACCTTAAACGTTTATTAGGAGCAAACAATGAACAAGCCTGATGAGCCGCTTGATCAAAAGCTCACACAACACTTTAAAGAGCGAAAAGCGCGCACTACACTTACAAGCGCTCAGCAAAAAGCGCTACTTAATAACGCTGTGCATGCAAAGCCTAAAAAGATCGGCTTTACGCTACAGCTAACCAGCCTAGCCTGCGCACTGGGTGTGTTTGCATTTATTGTGTTTGATAATAACAACAGCATAAATACCACGCCTAAAACCGTACATAACACCGCACTTAACACTATAGATATTCACGACTATTCAATTATAAAAACACACGAAATAAACCAAGCTGGTAGCTACGCAAGCTCCATAAACGAGCAAAAACACGCGCTTGATAGTCAATTAGCTAACGATTTACGCCGCCACCAACAACGCCATATAGAATACGGCACTCTAGTGAAGGTAGATAACGACTGGTACATAGCCAGCTGTAACGACGAGGTACTCGTGCAAATTAAGTATTCGCTGTTGAGTGATTTAAAAGGTAAACACGCAGTAGAAAGTGGTCTAAATACGGGTGATATGCTCGCTATGGCGCATAACGGTAAAGGGCAAATTATTGCGCTTAAACATGCGGGTGCTGGGGTTAGGCAGTGTGGGGCTTAGGATGGTTTTCGAAGAAAAAGTTATCTTTTTATGATTTACTTTAATACTAAGCATTAAAGTAAATCATCATCACTTTTTTTATTTTCTAATAAATCATGAAGTTTTGAAGCAAAATCTAAACAAAGTGTGATCACTACATAAAAAGTTAATAATTGCATAAATATTGCAAATACTAGTATCCACATTCCAGCGAAATTTATATATAACTCTAATGAAGGATTAAAACCCGGTGAATATAGGCCATAAATAAGGCTCCTTAACACAACGAATGACATAATCAATGAAGATGAAACAATACAAATAACAAGCTTTTCAACTACTTTTACATTATAACTTTCTTCTTTAGTAGCTATTTTTTCTTTAGCCAAATCGCGAACGGCTTCTGGATATAAAATCGCTAACCACAAACCACTTATAGTTAGAACTGCTGCAGATACACCTAAAAGACTCCCAAGCATGTCTTTTATTTCTGAGGATACTATATTACCTGAAAAGAAATACACCAAAAAAAATGACAATATACCTAAAGTAACAACGATTTTTTTCACACAGTTTCTCCAACGGCAATAGCTAGAGTAGGTTGTGCTATATCTTCACTTTTCATAGCATGTGACTCTGAAATTTCACTCTCAGCTAATTTCTTTTCCACCTCTAAATGAGACTTAATGTTTAAAAGTAAGTCATCTCTCTTTGCTATCACTTCAGTCCAAAGCGTTTCAGCTTTATAGAAAAGGCTATTATGCTTTTCATTTGAATTCATCAAAATAATTGGCCTGTGTGTGTAGGTAGAAAACCACTTCGTATTAGGTGAATCATTTTCTCTAAAACCAATGTTATTCCATTCATCCTTTGGATTTATCTCATCTGAGTATAACTTAATTATATTGTCAACTTCATCTTCAGATAACGATACTTGTTCGACAACTTCGACTTGTTGAGTTTTCGGGATTTGCGTTTTCTTTTTACTGATTTTATCCCATAAATTCACACCTGAACTTCTTACGCTATCAGGAATAGTTGTAACCGTATCCCTGACAACAACGTGCGATATTTTTTTGATAAAAGGCTTTTGTCCATACTGAAAATATTCGTTTCTTTTTCTACAGCTTTGAACTTAAACCTCATAGAAAAACTTTTATCATTAGATAAATAAGAAACTGATACTCTAGATATCTCTGTTCCCAATTTAGGATGAAAATGAGTGGATTTACTTATGTTTTGTTTGGATGTTTATTTTTATTATCAAACCATTTTTTTATGTAGGTTGTAAAAGCTTCGATATCTGTTTTTGAATGCTTAAAATTAATTGAAGCAACTAATTTTAGAGATGGGATAAACCAATAATACATTGCTTTACCGATAGTTAACTCTTTACCTGTAGAGTTCTTAGCATCTATTTTTTCGGAATCATTATTAGTATCTCCTACTTTTGAGTTTAGATCTATTCCTCCAACCTCTCCAACCTCTCCAACCTCTCCAGCGGCTTCAGAATTTGCAAACCACAAAACAAACAAGTAATCGCCTGTATAAGAGTCAAAGTGGACATCTTTACAATATACTTTATCTCTTCTTGTGTGCTCTTTAGGATCCCAAGGAATGGTATTAAGTACGCTGCGGTCAGATAACCAATCAAATAAGCTTTTTGAAATCTCAGGAAAGCCATCGCTAATAAATTCACCGTCAGCCTTTTGCCTAATTCTGTAAAGGCCACAGCTTTCAACCCTAAAAAAACTAACTAAACCACTATCGTCCATGACCAATTACGCCTAGATAAAATTAATATATTACATTACATTAAAATATTAATTTGTTGAAGCCTTGTGAATAATTAAAAGGAGCATGTGAAACTGTATCAAGAGTAAATACTCCAACCCTAGCCATTACTTTATCATCTCTAAAATGCAAATTCGTAAGGTATGGGTCTAAACTCTTAAGTTCGAAAGGGTTTCGTCTTGTTTCTCGTCAAACTAAAACATAAATCTCACGTTTAACAATTTTCCCGACATCGCGACATGAAAACAGGTAGTTGATGAGTAATATCGTGCATAAATATATCTTCACTAATAGCTTTCACATCAATTAGTTATTTAAATGAAATAGCGTGATGCTGGGAGAATCTAGAGAGGCTGAGCTGCATTACATCTTTGGCAGCCGTCGCCAGCACGACAAAAGCTTGAATAAGGTTTCATATTGTATTTAACTTTTCGAGCTAACGCTCGACGCGCCAGCAAGCTATGCGCCTACAAAAAATATACATATGCTTGGCTTTGTAGGTGGAACCCACATTGGCGATCTGTTGGGTTTCGTGTCACTCAACCCAACCTACGCACGCTTTATGCTTTATTTTTAAAACAAAAAAGCCTGCGATTAAGCAGGCTTTTGAGTATTTGGAACTGTTTTGTCCTGAAATGTGTTTATAACACAAGTATGCTTGTTACTAAGTACGCTATAAACGTCAATGCACCGCCAAATAAGGCGTACGGTAGCTGCGTTTTAACGTGGGTGAGTAAGTCACACCCTGATGCAATAGCCGATACAGCGCTGGTGTCGGATATAGGCGAGCAATGATCGCCAAATATACCACCACCCAAAATAGCACCAACAACAAGCGACGGTGGTAAACCTAGCGCTTGAATAAGTGGCACACCAATTGGGATTAATATAGCAAACGTGCCCCACGATGTACCCGTAGTAAACGACATTACCGCGCCGGTTAAAAACAGCACCGGTACTATTAAGTAAATAGGTAGGTAGTCGCCAACAAGTGATGCTACAAATACGCCAGTACCCAATTCTTTTAAGCTTGCGCCAAGTGTAAGCGAAAGCAGTACAATGGCGACCAGTGGCATTAATTCGCCCATACCTTTAAAACCGGTATCAACTAATTGATGATGCGTAAATTTACGTGAGCCAATCATTAAAAAGTAAGCGACAACAATGGCTAAAACCGTTGCATATAATACTGATTTAGAACCGCTGCCCTCGGCTAGCACACCATTACCGGTGTAATACATAAAGCCAACCATGCTGGTAATAAGCGTAATAAGCGGGATTAACATGTAACGTGCTTTAGAGCCTTTTACTTCTTCTTTTAAGTCAGTTTTTTGAAGCTCTAGTTTTTGTTCGGCTTCTTTCATTGGGCCGTGCACTTTATCGAACGCGATGGTGTAAAAAACAATGACAAGGGTAATTATGGCGTAGAAGTTATACCCTACGCTGCCCCATAACACCGATACCGCCGACTCACCTAGCTCATAGTTACCTAACAAACCAAGTACAAATGCGCCCCAGCCGTTAAGTAGTATTAAAATACACACTGGCGCACTGGTGCTGTCAATAATGTACGCTAGACGCGCTCGGCTCATTTTAAATTTGTCGAATAAGCCACGCGATAAAATACCCGAGGTAAGTACGCTCAGGTTAGATTCTATAAACACCGCAATGCCGGTAAACATGGTTAAAAAGCCTACTTGGCGCTTACTTTTTGCAATGCCTTTATTCATTAGCATATTAACAGTTGCTGCAACGCCGCCAGATTCGCGAATGTAGGCAAGCAAGGCACCTATTAAAATACTAAATATTAATATGCGTGTATTACCTGGCGAACTGGCAACCGAAATAATACGTTCAATGGTATTTAAAAAAGTGTCAAACAAGCTATTACCTTCGCCCTGAAAGGCGAGTAAAAACTCAGAAGAAGCAACAGCAACAAGTAGCGCCATAATCACTTCTTTTCGCCAAAACACGATAGCAATCGCAATTAGCGGCGGTAAAATAGAATACCAATGCATAAAAAGTTAACCTTAATTATTAGCGAGTAAACCTCGCTTTGTACGCGTTTTAACGCTTATTTGTTAAGCCTAACAACATAAACCGGCTTAGTTTTATAGACCGCTTAGCTTAATGGATTGGCTTACTCAAGTCACCTGTAAATAAATCACTTAAGGTGGCACAGTTAGTACGTTTTAACCTATACGATAGCTTATTGATTTAGTAGCGCTTCATAAATAAGCGACACCACCGATCCGTACTGTGCGGTTTCAAATTGTTTGCCTGTAAATTCGTAACGTTTTTGCGAGCCTTTAATGGCACTATGGCGAGCATTGGTAAGTAAAACAATAGCTAAGTCGTAAGCGGGGTCAATTACGGTCACTGTCCCCGTCCAACCTGTGTGGCCATAAGCCTGCGCGCTTGCATAAGGGCCAAAGTGCCAGCGCCTTGCTTGGTTGTTACCAGCTAGCCTAAAGCCAAGCCCGTAGGTTTCATCGCTTGATTGCGGCGTTAAAAATTGCGCTAAGGCGCTTGCACTAAATAATTGTTGGTCGCCGTAGCCACCATTATTTAGTAATAGCTGGCAAAGTACGGCTAAGTCGTGAGCGTTACTAAATAATCCTGCATGCCCTGCTACGCCATCAAGTGAGTAGTAAGCGCGCTCATCATGCACTTGGCCTTGTAAAACACTGGTGCGAACATTATCAAACTTAATGCGCCCGTCTCGTGTGTTGCCGCTAAGCTCAGTGGCTGCAAATTGCTGCGGCTTAAAGCCTTTTTTAAGTGGATTAAATAACGTGTTAGTTAATTTTAGTGGTGCGTACACTTGCTGCTCTAGATATTCGTCAAGGGGCTGCCCAGTTATGCGCTCAATGAGTACGCCTAAAATCATGTAATCAATATCTGAGTAAATAGGCTGCCCAGATGATTTACTACTAAAAGGGACGCTGGTAAGTAATAGCTGTTTGGTGGTTTTACTGTTTTGCGAATAAAACGCGTCACCATAGCTGCCATCTTTACGATGAAAGTCAAATACTGGCGGGTATCCGGCGCTGTGTGTGAGTAAGTCTTTTACTGTACGTTGTACTCGCCCTTCGCCTTTATATTCGCTTAGGTAGCTTTGTACGGGCTTATTAATATTTAATAACCCTTCGCTTACTAATTTCATAAGTGCAAAATTTGTGGCAAATATTTTGGTGTTTGAGGCAAGATCAAACAAGGTATTAGTTTGCATGGGCTCTGGGCGAAGTAGCATTAAATCACTTTGCTGATATTGCTTTGCATCGCCATAGGCGGTTAACTTTATTAGCTCACCATTTTTAACAACAGCCAATACAGCCCCAGGAAAACCTGCTTTTACATCGCGTTCAATTAATGTGTCTACTTCATTGAAATCTATATGCTTTTTTGGTTCATCGCTTAAAGTAGGAAATGCAAAACGCAGCGTTAAACTTGCGCCAGCAGGGAGAATATTTTCAACTTTAAAGGTATTAACACCGTTGTGAGTATTTTTTGCCAAACTGTAATTGTATAAGGTGTTGGCGCTTAGTTGGTTAACGTTGAGCTTTTTATTATTAATGTAAATATCGGCGCTTTGTGCGTTGTGGTTTTGTATTAATAATTGCCCGCGCCCTTTGTAAGCTTTAAACGTTCCTCGGTTATTTACATAAAACCGGCTACTTGGATTTACCTCTGGAAACGTTACAACCACTTGTGCATTAGGCAGCTCTACAAGTTGGCTTTTTGTAAGTGGTAGCACCGAGCTAATAGGCTCAGGTGGTGTACTACAACCCACAATAATAAAGCTCAATGCCACTATAAATGCTTGTTTGATATAACCATACCTTTGATTTTTTAAAGCAATAAACATGCTTAGCCCTTATTTATATAACAAGTAAGGCGCTCTTTGCGCTTTAAATTGCGCAAGCCCCGCCTGCCAGCTTTGTTTTATTTGCGCTTCTGATTGCCCTGCTTCAATAGCTAAGCGTAATTTATTAGTGCCCGCTAGTTTATCCATAAAGTCAGCGCGCTCAAAAAACGAGATGTTATTTTTACTAAGCTCCGTGTACGCGTTTATTAAGTAAGTTAAATTTAGGTCTGAAATATTTGCTTGTCTTAAATCGAGCCCCTGCACGGTTTGGTTTTTAAATTTAGGGTTTAAAGCAGCGCCTTTAATTGCGCGCGGTGTAAAATTAAAATCACCTAATGCAACTGGTGAATAGCCAATTACTTGAAACGCAAAGTCGGTACCTCTGCCAATACTGATAGGCGTTGCTTCAAAAAAGCAAAGCGACGGATAAAGCGCAATGGCTTGATCGTTAGGTAAGTTAGGGCTGGGTTTTATAGGCAAGCTGTAAGTACTTTTGCGAGTGTAATGATCAACAGGGATCACGGTTAGTTTTAAAGCGGGCGCTTTATTGATCCAGCCCTCACCCTTGATCATTTTGGCAAGTTCGCCAACGGTCATCCCGTGTAAAACAGGAATTGGGTGCATGCCTACAAACGATTTAAATTCTGGCTCTAATATTGGCCCATCAACGTAGGCAATATTTGGATTGGGCCTGTCCAGCACCAAAAATTCTATCCCCTGCTCTGCAGCGGCTTCCATCATGTAGTGCATAGAGCTTATGTAGGTATAAAAACGCACTCCCACATCTTGAATATCAAAAATAATCACATCAACATCGACTAAAGCAGCTTGGCTTGGTTTTTTATTTTTACCGTAAATAGAAATAAGCGGAATCCCAGTTTTGCTATCAACGGCATTTTTTACATGTGCGCCCGCATCGTGATCGCCGCGAAAGCCATGCTCAGGTGCAAAAATTTTAGTTATATTAATATTTTTAGTCAGCAGCGCATCTACCAAGTGAGTGTGCCATACCATTGATGTTTGATTAACTACTAGCCCTACACGTTTATTTTTTAACTGCGGTAAATATTTAGCATATTGCTGCGCACCTACTACAAGTGAGTTGTTAGCTTCGTTGGCTTGCACGCTTGCAATAAAAATGGCGCTAAAAATAAAAAATAACGTAATAAATAGGGTTTTAAACATACTGCAATATCCTTTTAAACAAGGTGTTTAAAATAACATAGGTAATATTAAAGAGCAGCTTTAGAAAGGGGTTAAGTGGGCTTAGATATAGTGATTAGAAGCTGGCGCTTCTCACGCGAGCAAGCTCAGCGTCTACAACGGATAAATAAACTCGGAGTTTAGATTTAAAGATTGGGATGGTTTTGCTTGTAGGCGTGCAGCTTGCTGACGCGACGAGCGAAGCTCGTAAATAAAGCATCAGTTATATCGGTGGTAAGTAATTAGAAGCTGTCACTTCTCACGCGAGCAAGCTCTGCGTCTACAAC
>NZ_BADY01000102.1:0-4078 GCF_000241185.1 Pseudoalteromonas sp. BSi20495 | reverse complement strand
ATCCCTCAAATTGATTAAGTATTATTGCGGATTGGTATAAGTAACCTGAACTTTGGATAATAAATCTATCTCAAGCAAAGTTCAGGTTAAGTATTATTGCGGATTGGTATTTATGCGCCGTTATAACCTATGTATGGGAAATAAAAACACTCTAAACTAGATACGATTTTAATCAGGTTTTATATTTTACTAAGTACTTCACGTAAAATAGTGCTCGAAGTATGCGTAGTGTAAGGGAAATACATTATTTCAACTCCCCGCTTAGCAAAATCTTCTTCTATTGCGTTCCACTTGTCAGTGCCTTTCCAATCGTCTCCGACAAACATTTTATCAAATTTTAAATTATTCCACGCTTCTAGTTTGTCATAATTAACTTGAGGAACAACCTCATCCACAAACTTAATCGCTTCGACAATTTCTAGCCTTTCTTGAAAAGGGATTACCGGCTTTTTGTTTTTAACCGATATAGATAACTCATCGCTTGTTACCCCAACAATAAGGTAATCACACTCTAGCTTTGCGCGTTTAAGTACATTGAGATGACCAATATGAAACAGATCAAAAACCCCAGTGGTATAGCCTATTTTTTCATTTCAAAACCTACGACTAAAAGTAACACCCTAATAATTTAGTACGTAGGATAACATAAGCATAAACATGAATAAAAATCAGGAACAAACCAATACAAACCTGCACTAAAGCTAACATAGTATAATTAACTTAAACTCTGGATAATAAACCCACACTTGAAATGTAGTTCATTGAAATTATTACAGTTATTTTAATTTATTTAAATACTGGATTACCTTGTCGGCTAATTTTTCTGCATTAAAAACAGTATCACTCTCAGTATAACAACGTAACTCAGGAGCGTTGCCGGAAGCTCTTAAATGCACTACGTCATCATTTTGAAGGACAATACGCAAACCATCGACTGTATTAACTGAGTAATTTAGACCGCAGCCTAATTCTGTGAGAAATGCATCGGCACTACACTTAAGCGTTGCAATTAATTCAAGGCTCTTGGCTTTTGCAAAATTTTGCAGCCTATCGCTCGCGGTGAAGCGCCCTGGTAATAACTTCAATTGCATAGATATTGGTTGCTTTTGTATTAACAACATAAGTGCAGGTAACACTGCATCACGTGTTGGTAAAGCTGTAAGCTGCTTTGCATTTATGTCTATGTTTGAGCCTAATAAAAACCCACCATTGGCTTCGAAACCAGCAACACGGGTAAAGTTTTCATTTAATTGGCTAAACTCTGCGATTACAAAAGGTGATCCAATTTTTGTACGTATGATGTGTTTAAAGCTATTTGATTTTTCTATCGCCGTGTTACAACTTACAGGGACAGCCAATGCTTCAATACCAAGGAGTTGACTGCACAATAAACCTAATAAATCACCGCGTAACCAGCCACCATTTTCGTCAGCAACGAGCGGGCGGTCACCATCGCCATCTGTTGAAAATATAGCGTCAATCCCATACTTTTTTGACCATATAATTGCTTGTTTTTTATCTTCCTCAGAAACGGCTTCTGTATCAATTGGTATAAAATTTTCGCTGCGCCCTAAGCTTATTACCTTTGCCCCCAATTGTTCGAACAAACTTTTATATAAGTCTCGTCCTGCACTGGAGTGCTCATAAATGCCTACTTTTTTACCAACCAGTGCATCGGCACTAAATAACTTGGTATAACGCTTTATATAAGCTTCACTTGCTGCAGTATTTAGATCAAGTTCACTTACTTGTGTTACCGCTGAGAACGGCATTTTATTATTTAAGATAGCTTGTTCATCAGCTTTGGTGATTTCACCGTCTGGTCGATAGAACTTAAGGCCATTTCGGTCAAATGGTATATGGCTACCTGTAACCATTATGCTTGGGATAGAGTCTTGCATCGCTTTATAAGCAAGCGCTGGAGTGGGTATAACACCATAGTAAATTACATTAATATTGAGTTGCTTTAAGCTTTGCGCGCAGGCTTGCGCCATAAAATAACTACTGGGGCGATTATCAATAGCTAATGCTACGGTATTAAAGCTAAATTCTGTTTTTATCGACTTAACAAACCCGATAGAAAAAGCAGCACATACATCTGCGGTAAAATCTGTAACTAAACCACGTGCACCACTGGTGCCAAAAACAACACCACTTTTGGCTATCACTTCTGAGCAAATTAATGTGTTATCCATATACAACCTTATCACTTTTTATACAAAGAAAAGTGAAAACGAAAATTACTAATAACTATCACTTATCTAAATAACCTGAACTCTGATTAAGAGATTTACTAACGTATTGAATCATGATGATATTAAATTTATTATCCAGAATTCAGGTTAAATACAGCGTCCTTACAAGCATTTAATACCGAGTAATTAATCACTTCACTCGGCCGTAGCAATCTTCAAAACGCACAATGTCATCTTCACCAAGGTATGAACCAGACTGAACTTCAATAAGCTCTAAATCAACTTTACCTGGGTTTTCCAGCGCATGTACTGCAGTAATGGGAATGTACACCGACTCATTTTCAGTTACGAGCTGCTCAGCACCATCTATTCGCACCTTTGCAGCGCCTGATACAACAATCCAATGTTCTGAACGGTGATGATGCATTTGCACACTGAGTTTTGCGCCAGGCTTTACTGTAATACGCTTAACTTGGAAGCGTTCGCCGCTATCAACTGAGTCATATTTACCCCAAGGTCGGTAAACTTCGCGGTGCGTGACTGCTTCTGAACGATTTTCAGCTTTTAATTGCTGTACGATTGCTTTTACATGCTGTGATTGATCTTTGTGCGCAACAAGCACAGCATCTTTAGTATTTATTATAACGAGGTCTTCAATACCGATTGTAGCAACGAGTTTATCTTCACCAAAAACCAGGGTGTTTTTAGTGTTGATCGCTTTTACATCACCTGTAAATACATTGCCATTTTTATCTTTAGTTGATACGTCCCACAATGCAGAAAAACCACCAACATCGCTCCAACCAGCATCCATCGGCACAATCACTGCATCTTTGGTATGTTCCATCACAGCATAGTCTATCGACTCGCTCGCGCATTTTTCAAATGCTGCTTTATCTATACGAACAAAATCCATATCGTCGCTTTGTACTTGCATAGCTTTTTCGCATGCTTCATAAATATCAGGGCGAAAAGTGTTTAGCTCCTCTAAATAGCGACTTGCTTTAAATAAAAACATGCCACTATTCCAATAATAATCGCCACTATCTATGTATTTTTTGCCATTTCTAGGCTTGGCTTTTCTACAAAACTATCAACCACAAAACCGTTATTAAATTGCTCACCGCGCTTTATATAGCCATACCCTGTTTCAGGTTTGTTTCCTACAATACCAAAGGTAACTAACTTGTCTTGCTTGGCCAGTTCTACAGCTTGGTTAATACTATGTTGAAATGCAATAGTGTCGTCAATCACATGATCTGCGGCAAGTATAAGCAACAAAGGGTTTTCACCTTTCTCTACAGCTTTAAATGCAGCTAAGGCAATCGCTGGCGCCGTATTACGCCCTACAGGCTCTAAAAACAGTCCGCTATGCTGCACACCTAATTGTCGAACTTGTTCTGCAGCTATAAAACGATGTTCTTCATTACAAATAAGCATTGCAGGACTATGAACTAAACCATTTAAACGACTTATCGTATTTTGTAGCATAGTTTGTTCGCCACTTAATGGTAGAAATTGTTTTGGGTAATTCCCGCGAGAAAGCGGCCATAAACGCGTACCCGATCCACCAGCCATTATTACAGGTAAAATCATTATTAAATTCCTTTGCTAAAATGGCTTCAAAGTACCACTTTGAATGTGTGAAGAATGTTCATAATTAAGTGTCAGATTAAAAAATCTGACATGCTACCTAATTGACCTTCGAAACGGGAAATTAATTGCGACAATATTTAGCTTCATTTAAAAGCGAGGTGTAAAACCTTACCTACAACATACACCACCCCAGAGGTGCGAATTTACTTCGCGCTCATGTAACATGGCTTTGGTGTTTAAAAAGCGAGGTGTAAAACCTCACCTACAACATACACCAACCCAGAGGT
>NZ_BADY01000103.1:0-1286 GCF_000241185.1 Pseudoalteromonas sp. BSi20495 | reverse complement strand
GATAAGGATACTAACAATGTAGTAAATGCACTTATTCTGAAATTTAATGGTTTACCAAAGGCACTTAAAAACACACTAACGTGGGAACGGGGAATGGAATTAGCAAACCATAAAAGATTTACTAAAAATACGAATACAGATGTTTACTTTTGTGACCCGAGTAGTCCGTGGCAAAGGGGAACAAATGAAAATACAAATCGCCTATTAAGGCAGTACTTCCCCAAAAAGACAAGTCTACATGGCTTTGACCAAAGTTATTTAGATAAAATCGCTAATAAACTAAATAATCGACCAAGAAGGATATTAAACTATTTAACTCCTAATGATATGATTAAAAACCATGTTGCACTGACCACTTGATATCACCACCGCTCTCTTGATGTCCGACTCCCTGAACAATTCTCGTTAATCGAGAAGTTAAATCAACGAGAGCGTTATCCAATTAGTCTGCTGTGTAGCGTATTCAATGTGCATCGCAGCAGCTATAAATACTGGGCCATACGGGATACAACGCCGACACCTGAGCAAGTAAGGTTAGAGGCTGAAGTAAAAGCAATACATGCGATGAGTGGTGGTTCAGCAGGGGCACGGACAATCGCAGCGATAGCAACGAACAATGATTTTGAATTGAGCCGTTATCGTGCAGCTAAGCTAATGGTTAAATTAAAGCTTGAGAGCTGCCAAGTACCTCAACATTCATATAAACGCGGTGGTAATGAACACCTTGAAATCCCAAACCTGCTTGATAGACAGTTTGATGTTGTTGAGCCGGATACCGTGTGGTGCGGTGATGTGACGTATATTTGGACAGGCAATCGCTGGGCTTATTTAGCCGTGGTTATTGATTTATTTGCACGCAAAGTGGTTGGCTGGGCAATGTCGTTGTCACCAGATACTAATTTAACGCTAAAAGCGCTTGAACTCGCGTATGAAAGCAGAGGAAAACCGACAGGACTGATGTTCCATTCAGACCAAGGTAGCCATTATACAAGTTTAAAATATCGCCAACGTTTATGGCGCTATAAAATCACACAAAGTATGAGTAGACGTGGAAATTGTTGGGATAATGCGCCAATGGAGCGATTTTTTAGAAGCTTTAAGACGGAATGGATGCCAAAGATTGGATATGGAAACTTTATAGACGCTAAATATAGCGTAAGTGATTACATAAATGGATATTACAACAATGTTAGGCCGCATCATTATAATGCCGGTTTAGCACCAAATGAATCTGAGGTTAGATATCAAGATTCTAAAACTGTGGCCAAAATTAGTTGACCACTACA
>NZ_BADY01000104.1:0-27204 GCF_000241185.1 Pseudoalteromonas sp. BSi20495 | reverse complement strand
CTTACATCCATGTAAGAATAAGTAAAAACCGAGCAACAAAGAGTAAATAGCCCCTAGGAAGAACCCTTTGGGCAGCGCCTGTTTGGCATTAATGCTACGTTATCGCCCATTTATGGGGAATAACCACACACCATAGGCTCTGCCTTGCCTAAATACCAAACAGACTGCTGCAAATTCAACCTTGAAAGATCAACAGACCCTAGTTACCTCTTGACGCAAGTGTAAGCGAGGAGGATTATTAAGCAAGGAAGTGCGAGATAAGCAAGTGTACTCGTTATTAATCAACTAGGCGTTAGTGTAAATTCACTATGAACTACAGCGATAAAGAAGCAAGGCTATTTTCCTCATCCCAACTAGCCATTTTATGGTATGCAATAATACTTGGTATGCTGGTTACGTGCTTAATGATTATTATAGTCTTCCATATAGATTCCCAAGAGCGAACATATATTGAACGCATAACCCAAGACACCGCTGAAGGCATTAAAACACTACTTAAAAACGATTTAGAAAAGCGAATAACATCGCTTTCAGATCAATCTAAACTATCGGTTATTTCAAGTGGTATGTCGCAAAGTGACTGGGATGCGATTAGTAAAAATTTTTATGGTACACAATATGGTTATCAAGCTATTGGCTGGATTGACAACACCTTTCATGTTCGAAAAAGAATACCAAAGCACAATAATGAAGTGACTATCGATTTTAATTTAGCGTTAAACCCACCTGCCTTATTAACAGCAATAAAAGCAAAAGATACACAGCAAAGGGCAGTCATAATGCCTTTGGCGTTTATTCATGGAGATGAAGGGATTGGAATACATATCCCAATTTTTAACGCAGGTACAAGAGGCAATAAATTAGATGGTTTTATCTCAGGTGTATTGCTGTTTAAGCCTTATATTAAGTCTGTTGTGCCTGATTTTTTACTCAACGAGTATTATTTCACACTGTTTATTGATGGGCATAAAGTGTACTCAGATCAAAGCAACCAACCCGCTATTGCATATGCCTGGAGTAAAAGCTCATCTTATTATTTGCAAGGTCATGAATGGGAAATAAACGTATCGCCCAACGATGAGTTTTTATATATTGCTCACTATAAAGTAATGAGAATTTTAATTGCACTGGGCCTTTTTATCACTTTTATAATTGTATTGGCTGCTTACACCTATTTATTTGCACGTAGTAAACTAAAAGATGAACGTTATAAAATTGAACACTTGTTAAAAAACCTTCCAGGTATGGCGTATCACTCATCTAACACTATAAACAGGCCAATGATACTTGTTAGTGATGGGTGTGAAAATTTAACTGGTTACTCTCGGGCTGAGTTTAAAAAAAATAGAATGCTGTGGAGAAAAATAATACATGAGGATGATTTTAAACGGGTAGAGAAGTCACTTAACGAAGCTTTTAAAGTAAACAGCCCCTTTGAACTTGAATATAGGATCATCACTAAAAATAGCGATATTAAATTAGTATGGGAAAAAGGAGGCCCAGTTAGTTCTATTTTTAATGGCGAAATAATCGTTGAAGGGTTTATCAATGATATTACTTCTATTAAGGAGGCTGAGGCTGATTTAATTAGTAGTTATGCCTTCTCTGATGCGGTAGTAAATTCAGTAGTTGAAGCGGTTATTACAATTGACCAGCATGGGCTTATTCAAAGCTTTAATTTTGCTGCACAAGTTATGTTTGGTTATAGCGCTGATGAAGTGAAAAATAAAAACATAACAATACTAATGCCTACACCTTTTTGTGATCAGCACGATCAACATTTAGCTCAATACTTAAAAACAAAGCAAACGCATATTATTGGTGTAGGTCGAGAGCTTATTGCTAAACGCAGAGATGGCACGCAGTTTCCAATTCATTTATCGGTAAGTGAAATACAAAACCATGAAAATACGATGTTTGTTGGTTTAATTCGAGATATCACAAAACAACGGGCTTCTGAAGAACAAGCTCGGCTTCATACTGAACAATTAGCTCATGCCGAAAGGGTAAATGCATTAGGAGAAATGGCAGCAGGAATTGCACATGAGATAAACCAGCCTCTGACTGCAATTTCACTTTTTTCTCAGACAGCTAAAAATTTTTGTGAGAAAGGAAAGTTTGAAAAGCTCCCCTCAATATTTGAAAAACTAAGTTTGCACTCTCGTCGAGCGGGAGCCGTTATTGAGCGTATGCAGTTAATGACCAAAAAAGGGCAGCGCTCAAAAGAAGTCATCGATTGTATATTTATGATAAAAGAAGTAATAAATCTTGCTGAGTCAGAAGCACGGCTTCGCAATGTAACTATACGAATGACAGCATGTGATGAGGCTGTTGATGTATTTGTTGATCGAGTTCAAATAGAGCAGGTTATTCTTAATTTGTTGCGCAATGGTATGGAAGCTATGCAGTTAAATACTTGTGATAATGGTTCAAAAATAGAGCTTGAAATAAAACTAAATGAAGATAAAAATGTTGAAATATCAGTGACCGATACAGGGGCAGGATTGGCCCAAGAAATGAGAGAAAGATTATTTAAACCATTTTCGTCAACCAAAGAAAATGGCACAGGTATTGGCCTATCAATATCAAAAAGTATTATTGAAGAGCATGGCGGACATATTAATTTTTGTGATAATAAACCAACAGGGGCCATTTTTATGTTTACTCTGCCAATTTATGAAAAAAGGAGTCGCGAATGAGTGATAAGCAAAGCGTGTTTATAATTGATGATGATGAAGGTGTGCGTGAAGGGCTTGCAATATTATTAGACTCCATTGGAATAGATGCACAGAGTTTTAGCTCAGGGTCTGCATTTTTAGATGTATATAATGAGAATATGACCGGTTGCTTAGTGCTGGATATACGTATGCCTAAAATGAGCGGCTTGGAAGTGCAGCAAAAACTCAAAAATTTAAACTGCTCACTACCTATTATATTTATTACCGGACATGGTGATATTCCAATGGCAGTAGAGGCTATGCGTTTAGGCGCAATTGATTTTATTAGAAAGCCATTTGATGAGCAGCATTTGATTGATCGCATTAACGAAGCATTGATATTTAATGAGAGCCAACATGAGAAATTACTCGATAAACACAAAAATAAAATTAATGTAGAGTCGCTGTCAAATCGAGAGCGAGAAGTGTTTGAGCGAGTGACTGATGGGGCTATGAACAAAGTAATTGCATACGACCTTAGTATTAGTGAGCGTACAGTTGAAGTTCATCGTTCTCATGTAATGGCCAAATTAGGTGCTAAAACGTTAGCTCAATTGGTGCGCAGTAAGATCATGTATGAGCAATTAAACTAATTACCAGTCTATTTTGATCTAAGGATCTAATTTTTTTTGAGGCCTTAATGTGTGGCCGCTGAGTAACTTGTTGTCTGGATAATAAATCTATCTCAAGCAGCTTTTTCAGTGCTAACTAGGTTGTATTTACTTGCAATAGACGGCTATTGTTAGCGTGTAACTTCGTCTTATTTTTACGGAGAATCTCTGGCTAACGAAAAATAAATTTAAGTACATTATGGTTCAATGTGTTAGTAAATTATTTAGTCACGATTCAGGTTAAATATACTGTTTGTCTGGCGGGATTATTGATCAATGCTCTATTTAGGAGATCTATAGAGAGTCAGTGGAATGATAATCATTGCTTTAGATCGCTTAAATTCATAATTCCTCGTTTATATAGAGCTTTTTTAAAATTAGTAATGAACATTTAAACTTGCTTTATTGACTTGTGCTAATGGGGATCTTGAACAACACTTTAGTTATTAATTTAACGAGTGGGCAAGCTATGCAAAAGGAAAGGTTCTGGATTTTTAATCAATTTAAAGTCATCTATTTTGCCCTGCTTGCATTAATAATTTTGGGTTTTAATTTTATTTTGAATGATGCATTACATGAAAAAATACATCACTCAGGCCAGCTATTAGTTAAACAAGTTTTTGAACTTGAAATAGCCCCTTCTTCAAATAATAAGATACTTGCAGCCCTCGTAAAAAATGAAGGGTTTATGCTTAAGCCGAATTCATCTCTTACGCACTTTAGTCATATTATAAAGTTAGAGCGAGAGGTCTATAACTATAAAACGCTGAGCTTAAATCTATACCACCCTCCTGTATGGATAATAGAAAGCTATTTATTTATATTGCTTAACTTGGTTATGTTTGGAGCTGCTAGCTGGTTTTATCGTTGGTGGAACACGTTACATGTCAACAATATTTCACGTTCGAAAAACTTACTCGCCAGCACAACTCCATCAGTTAAAGAGCACAATACACAGGTTGTTAAAGTATTAAAAAATTTCGAATTAAGCTCGCTGTACACAACAGCACCTGTATGTCACAGCTTGTTTGTACTGGTTCAATGTAATTGCCATTTTGATAACAATATTGATAAAGAAGCCAGCTTTGAAGTGTTAATGGTGAAAAACTTTTCTGAATTGAGTGGTGTTTCAGTAAGGTTATTAAATTGCGGTAACTTAGCGATTACATTATCAGAGGTTCCTTTTTCAGAACTTGAACGATATATACAACACTTACATAAAAGTATTTTTTTAGCATGCAGAAACTATCAAAAAAATATCACCAGAAAAGACATTAAAGTCGGTGCATGTGATTATCGGCTTAGAGCCGATCAAACAACTGTTTATCAGCTTGCAAAAGCTGCTTTAGTTTTATCCCAACGTAGCTTGTTAAAGCATTGTCATCGATTACCTCTAAATCAAAGCCAAACACGAGTACTTTCTAGTAAACAAGTTATCGATAATATTAAAAAGAATAAGTTTATACTTTTTTTTCAGCCTCTATTCGAACTCTCAAGTGGCGATATTTTACAACATGAAGTATTGCTTAGAGTTAGGCACAGTAAGCATGGTTTGATTGCTGCTCGCTATTTTATCGATCAAACGTATAGCCGCCAAGATACTTTAATATTAGATAAAGGTGTTTTAATTCAAGTTAAAAAATTACTATTAGCAGAGCCTTCGCAATTAACCGTAAGTGTTAATTTATGTTCTGACAGCTGGATAAACAAAAAGTTTTGGAGCTGGTTTAGCGTTCAAATTAATGATTTTAAACTGAGTAGTAAGTTACAATTTGAAATAAGTGAAGTCGAGTTTTTTAATCATCATGAGGCTTTAAAGGACGTATTTATAATAATGAAAAAAGGAGGCTCTCGAATTATCATCGATAATGTAAAGTGTAGTGAAAATTTAATGAAGTTAGCTGACCACCAAGAGGTGTGTGGGTTAAAGTTATCGTATGAGTTAGTACATCTAGTGGATGAAAAAACACAAAACCAAAATCAAATAAAAACAATTATAAGTATAAGTAATACATTAAACTTACCTGTGTTTGCGGTGGGTGTTGAAACTCAAAAAGAGCTATTAATGCTAACAAAATTAGGGGTAGCAGGGGCTCAAGGGTTTTATTTTTCAGAGCCGTTAGAGGAACTCACTCAGGCCGTATTTCATTAAATCAGATCTCTATACCTTAACCCGTTTAAACCTTGCATTCCTCCTGTATGTATCGCCATAATTTTACTACCTGTAGGGAAAAAATCTTTTTCAATTAATTGCCAAAGTGCATACATCATTTTACCACTATAAATTGGCTCCAAAGGAAGTTGATGTTCATCACTCATTTTTTGACAGAACTGCCATAGTTCGGGTGTGAACTTACCATACCCTCCATCGTGAAAATCAGTGAGTAGTTGCCAATTATTTTGCTTATCGGCTTTATTACTTAATTTACCTACCTCTTTTTTTAAGTAATCTGCTTGTTTTAATACAGCAACCCCTATTATTTGGGTGGTTTCTTCACTGCCTTCAATTAGACCCGCTAATGTACCGCCACTACCTGTAGGACAAATTAGGTAGTCATGCTTAGGAAGGCTTTTTGCTAACTCAGCACAGCCCAATAGAGCAAAAGAGTTAGTACCACCTTCAGGAAGTATATAGGCATTAGGAAAGCGAGCTTGAAGTGACTTTAAGTAATCATCATCGTTTCGTCGTCGGTATTCAATACGATTAACAACGTGCAGCTTCATTCCGCATTGCTTTGCAAATTCAAGTGTGGGGTTATTACTGTCGAGCTCAGGGCCTCGTATAATTGCGTGCGTAGTTAAACCAAATTCTTTTCCGGCAGCAGCACAAGCATGAATATGATTTGAAAAGGCGCCTCCGAAAGTCAGTAATTCAGTTTTTCCAAGTTTCTGCATATTGGCTAGGTTATATTTTAATTTACGCCATTTATTACCACTTATTAATGGGTGTATTAAGTCATCTCGTTGAATACTCACAGAGATATTTTTGTTTTTTAGAAGCTGAGAGTCTATTTTTTGAATATAATTATTTTCTTTTATTTTTAATTGCTTAGACATTTTATCTTCTGTTTTTGTTTAGTGCATTGATAATAAATATATGATTAATCCGCAGCCTACTTAGGGTTAATCTATTATTTTAGAGTGCTACATTGTATTTTTAAAGGTGCACCATAGGCAAGTAATCTACACATGTAGCGTATCAATACATGGATGTAGAAATATCTTAGTTTATGCTTGGGCAATTAAGCATTAAAAACCTTATCGTGATTTTTATAAAGGTATATGAACGTTGGATAATAGATTTAAATATCATCATAGCTCTATGTTTTAAGGTCCAAGGTCTATTTTCCTTACGGGGGTTGAATTTTCAGCAGCAGGTTTGGTTTTTAGGCAAGGCAGAGTCTATGTGTGTGGTTATACCAACCTGCTTATATAGGGTTTATTTAACGATAATAAAATAGCGCATAAAATTATGCGGTAACGCAGCATAAATGCCAACTGCGTTGTCCTTTGGGATCGTCTTAGGGGCAATTTATTTTTTATTTATTCTTACATGGATGTAAATCAGTAGAGTAACGCAGAAGCAGTTACTAAGCCTACTAGGTTACAAATTTCGCGCCGCGATTAAATAGCCCCTAGATAGAACAAGTTTTATTCTTAAAAGATCAACAGGCTCTGGTAAGTCCCTTACCTAGAGTTCAGGTTAGGTCGCGTTATTTATAAAGTCATATTTTTAAATGCAATACAAAAGTCTTGTTAATACTGAAAAGACGGGAAGTGAACTTGTGGCTATTTTATAATTTTGCCGCTTAAAGGGAAATGATCGGGTTATTTACTGGCGTGGTACACGTGAATAGTTGTAAACTCAGATAATAATTGAACAAAGCTTGTATTTTGTGCTGCAAGTACATAGCATAAGGCTTTAATTATAAAAAATAATAACGACCAAATAATTGCCGCTTTTTGGGACTGGAATATATGCGAATTACTCCTTTATCTCTGTTAATTTCAGCTAGTTTGTTAGCTAGTAGTGCATTTGCACAAGATACAGCAACTGTAACTGGAATTGAGTCAGAAATTAGTATTAAACAAACAGAATACGATAGCTCGACAAGAATACTTGATAAACATCTTAAAGAAGAAAATCAGTTACAAACTCAACTGGAGTTACTTCGTTCTCGTTCAACTGAATTAGATAAAGAAAAAAACCAAGCACTTGACGCAATGAACGAAATGTATCGTCGCTTAATTGACGATCCTACGTTAGATATCAGTACAACTCAGTCGCGTTATCAAAAAGCGGTGGTTGATCACAAGCAAAATAAAGACGATATTTCTATGCAGTTGGCGGCAATTGCATCCCACCGTAAAGACATTGAACAGATCCGTGTTGCTAAGCATACGTTACTAAACACCTTAGAGGGTTTAAAAGAGCAACTAACAACAGCGCGAGTTGAACGTTTACGTAATGAGTTTACGCGTGAGGGTACGCTAGAAGTTAATCATACAATTAACTGTAAACGCACCGAAACACTTGCAGCTTGTGAACAACGCGGCCAACAAATGGGCTTACAAAAAGCAACAAAACGTTTTGTAGACCAAATTTTTGCCAACTTAACGGAAGAGCGCTTAGTAGAGCCAAAACGTAATATGGCGGGCGCTCAAGTACAAATTTTAAGTAGTCATGTAGTGAGCAGCGCCTTTAGTGGGCAAGGTAATTACAACGTTAATTTAAGCGTCACAATGCGTGGTGAAGTCAACAGCAGTCGTTTATGTAACTTACTAAGTGTTGATAACCATTATTGTTCTGAGTACGGGACACCACTTACCGCTGTGTATCAGCCGGCTTATGGCACTACTTTTTCAGATAGTCAGTTAACATTCAGTAATAGCGCGGATAATAGCGCAACAGTTCAGGTATCTCGTTTAGATGAGCCGTCAGTAAGTAATTACATAATGAAACCTGTTGCTAGCAATAATCGTGTAATTACCACAAATGATAACAATAAACAGGTAGAGTTAACGCTTCGCTCTAATGTGTACGACGACGAAGTTTTTATTGATGGTGTTAGTTTTGGTTCCACTCGTTTAGTAACTAGTTTACCGCGTGGAGTTCATAATGTAGAAGTGCGTAAGTTGGGTTACAAACCCTACCAAGCACGTGTAGATTTAAATAAAGCACAGACTATTCATGTAAATTTAGTAAAAAAGCCTGAGTCGATTGCTGCACCGACATACACTCGTGAGCAAACAGAAGTGACTACCCGTCAGGTTAATGAAAATATAAATGTATTAAATGAAAATGTTCAGACCGCTGTTGTTGTTATTCCAGCAGGCAAGTTTAAAATGGGCGATATTAACGGTAATGGTTTAGCGAATGAGCGTCCGGTTGTTGAAAAAGTGATCGCCAATTCATTTGCGATGCAAAGTCGGGAAGTGACCGTTGGAGCCTATGAAAAATTTGTAGCAAATACCGGTTACAAAACACAAGCAGAGCAAAATAAAGGGTGCGCATATTATTTAAATGGCGAACCAGTATGGGAAGCAAACTTAAATTGGCGCAACCCAGGATTTGATCAAAATAGTAACTTTCCTGCTGTATGCTTAACCTATAACGATGCTAAAGCGTATGCAGAATGGTTATCAGGTCAAACCGGGCAGCAATTTCGTTTACCTAATGAAGTTGAATGGGAATATGCTGCACGAGCCGGTACTGAAACCGAATACCCTTGGGGTAACGAAATTGGTAAAGGTTTAGCTAACTGTGGTTGGTGTGGTAGTGAATGGTCAAATAAGCGCGCTGCACCAGTTGGTTCTTTTTCACCGAATGCATTTGGACTATACGATACCGTAGGTAATGTATGGGAATGGACCAATAAAAAATCAGGTGAATCTGATATTGCAGTAAGAGGTGGGGCGTGGAATTTTGCACCAAGTCTTGCTCGTGCTTCAACGCGCTTAATTTTAGCACCTGATTTTAGATCTAATTACATTGGTTTTCGTCTAGTACGTGAACGATAAAATTTAAGAAGGAAGCTTAGCTTCCTTTTTTCACAAATTTACAAAGGCAGCTGCGCTTTATATTGCTCACATAACTAAGCATGTTAAAGTAAGGCAGCTAACATAAGAACGTATTTCAAAGGTCATCCAGCCTCATGTTTAAAAAACTCCGTGGTATTTTTTCTAACGATCTATCGATCGATTTGGGTACAGCCAATACCCTAATTTATGTAAAAGAAGAGGGTATTGTATTAAACGAACCTTCAGTTGTAGCTATTCGCCAAGAGCGTGCTGGTGGACCTAAAAGTGTAGCCTCAGTAGGAACTGAAGCAAAGCAAATGTTAGGTCGTACGCCAGGTAATATTAAAGCAATTCGTCCAATGAAAGATGGTGTAATTGCTGACTTTTATGTAACAGAAAAAATGTTACAGCACTTTATCAAGCAAGTGCACAACAATAACTTTATGCGCCCAAGTCCACGTGTGCTAATTTGTGTTCCATGTGGTGCTACTCAAGTAGAAAAACGAGCAATACGTGAATCTGCAATGGGTGCCGGTGCTCGTGAAGTTTACTTAATTGAAGAACCAATGGCAGCCGCTATTGGCGCAGGCTTACCAGTATCAGAAGCAACCGGTTCTATGGTTGTTGATATTGGTGGCGGTACAACTGAAGTTGCTATTATTTCACTTAACGGTGTTGTTTACTCATCATCTGTACGTATTGGTGGCGATAAGTTCGACGAAGCGATTATTAACTATGTGCGCCGTAACTTTGGTAGCTTAATTGGTGAAGCAACAGCTGAGAACATTAAGCATCAAATTGGCTCTGCGTTTAAAACTGACGAGCCAATCGAAATAGAAGTGCGTGGTCGTAACCTTGCAGAAGGTGTTCCGCGTTCATTTACACTTAACTCACACGAAATCTTAGAAGCGCTACAAGAGCCATTAATGGGTATTGTAAGTGCAGTTATGGTTGCACTAGAACAGTCTCCACCAGAGCTTGCGTCAGATATTTCTGCGCACGGAATGGTATTGACTGGCGGCGGTGCATTGCTAAAAGATTTAGACCGTTTATTGATGGAAGAGACGGGTATTCCGGTTGTTGTTGCCGATGATCCACTTACATGTGTTGCACGTGGCGGTGGTAAAGCGCTGGAAATGATCGATGTTCATGGTGGTGATGTTTTTAGTTACGATTAATGAAATTAATGTTTGGACGAGCCGTCTCCTTACAACTGCGACTTTTTGTCGCAGTGTTTTTGAGTATCGTACTCATAATTGGTGATAGATACACACAAGGTGGTACGGTTGTTCGTACTAGCCTCAATACCCTCGTTAGCCCGTTAATTTATGTTGCTAATTTACCATACGAACTTTTTAGTTTTAGTGCCAAAAGCCTGCATACACGGGATCAACTTCTTACTGAAAACGAAGCGCTTAAAAAAAAGCAAATGTTACAAAGTGAGCAACTTCAGCAATATCAATTCTTAGCCAGAGAAAATCAAAAACTACGTGCCTTACTTGGCTCATCGGCAAAGCAGTCTAATCGTAAAATTATTGCGCAAGTGCTTTCAGTTCATTCAAATCCATATAGTCACCAAGTGGTAATTAATCGTGGTACAACCGATGAACTCAGTGAGGGGCAAGCCGTTATTGATGAAATGGGAGTGGTAGGGCAACTTACTAAAGTAGGATCGACGACATCACGGGTATTGCTAATGACAGACACCACGCATGCTACGCCGGTACGTATTTTACGTAATGATGTGCGCACCGTGGTCGAAGGCATTGGTAAAATTAATGTCGTTAAACTCTCGCATGTGCCACATAGCTTAGATGTGCGTATTGGCGATGTACTCGTTACGTCAGGTTTAGGCGGCACATTCCCAGAAGGCTACCCCGTGGCTGTTGTAACTGAAATTAACCGAGATGAAGGTCAGCCATTTGCTCAAGTATATGCCGAGCCAATTGCTCAGCTAGATCGTATTCGTTTATTAGTTATTTTGTGGCGCAATAAGCAGGAGCGTCTAAATAATGATTAGCCGTTATTCATTGTTAATAGGGTTGAGCATATTTTTTGCCTTAGTTATGGCGTTAATGCCATTACCTTTTTCGTTTGAACCATTTCGCCCTGATTGGGTATTACTTGTTTTGATGTATTGGTCACTTGCATTACCGCATCGTTTAAATATTGCTACAGCATGGGTGGTTGGCTTATTAATTGATTTAGCTTCTGGTTCGCCACTTGGTGTGAATTCACTGACTTATTCGATTTGTATTTTTGTAACTGCAAGCAATTTCCAAAAAATTCGTAATTTTTCGCTTTGGCAGCAAAGCTTATTAATTGGTTTGTTTTTAACGCTTTATCATTTAATGCAGTTTTGGTTAAATCACTTTTTACTCGGTGTTTATTTTAATCCACAATATTTATGGCCAGTGCTTACCGGTATGGTGAGTTGGTTTTGGGTATTTTCATTACTTCGTAAGTACCGCAGACATTTTAGGATCAGGTAAATGACTACCTCAGTGTATTTGGCATCAGCCTCTCCCCGCCGTAAAGAATTACTAAATCAGTTAGGCATCGAGTTTTCGCAATTTAGTGTTGATGCAGACGAAAGCCAGTTGCCTAATGAGCAGCCGCATAATTATGTAGAGCGTTTAGCGCGTTTAAAGGCAAGCTTAGGTGTTGAGCTTGGCTATACCGACCGACCGGTGCTTGGTAGTGATACAGTGGTTGTTATTGATAACGAGTCTTTATGTAAGCCTCGTGATGAAGCTGACTTTACGCAAACATTAAAGCGCTTATCAGGTAACACACATCAAGTGTTAACGGCTATCGCATTTGCTAGTAAAGATAAAATACTTAGTTGCGTAGTAAGTACTGACGTTACGTTTAAAACCCTCACCGATGAAGAAATAAAAGCATATTGGCTAAGTGGTGAACCACAAGATAAAGCCGGTGGCTATGGAATACAAGGTTTAGGCGGTCGCTTTGTTACTCATATTTCGGGTAGCTATTTTTGTGTTGTAGGCTTACCTTTATATGAGACCGAACAATTATTACAAGCATTCTTAAGAAGGTAACATGAGTACAGAATTACTGATCAATGTCACACCAAGCGAAAGCCGTGTTGCCTTAATAGAAAACGGTGTATTACAAGAAATTCAACTTGAGCGTATTGGCAACCTCGGTATTGTTGGTAATATTTACTTAGGGAAAATAAGTCGTGTATTACCAGGAATGCAAGCTGCTTTTGTTGATATAGGCCTTGAAAAAGCGGCCTTTTTGCATGCGTCAGATATCGTAAACAGCGCATCAATTGTAGAAGGCGTTGACGACACTCCGATAAAAAAAGTACAAGATATTCGTGAGTTAGTTCGCCAAGGTCAATACATTATGGTGCAAGTGGTTAAAGATCCGCTTGGTACTAAAGGTGCAAGACTCACCACAGATATAACAATTCCTTCTCGTTATTTAGTATTTATGCCCGATGCTACTCATGTAGGAGTTAGCCAACGCATCGAAACCGAAGAAGAGCGTGCACGCCTTAAAAAAATAGTTGCGGAATATGGCGATGAAAATGGCAGTTTTATTGTGCGTACAGCAGCCGAAGGGGCAATCGAAGCTGAGCTAAGGCACGACGCTGAATTTTTAAGAAAGTTATGGGAAAAAATAGTATCTCGCAGAAAAAAAACAAGTAAAGCGAGCATCTTACATGAAGACTTAACACTTGCGTTCAGAACGCTTCGTGATTATGTAGGTGAAGACATGGAGCGTATTCGTGTCGATTCAAAATTGACTTATCAAGAGCTTAAGTTATTTACTGATGAGTTTGTACCACAGCTTTCTAAAGTACTTGAGTATTATCCAGGTGAGCGCCCAATATTTGATTTGTTTGATGTCGAAAATGAAATTCAAAAAGCCTTACATCGTAAAGTAACGTTAAAATCGGGCGGTTATATCATTATTGATCAAACCGAAGCGATGACCACGGTTGATGTAAACACTGGAGCTTTTGTTGGCCATCGTAATTTAGAAGAAACTATTTTTAATACCAATGTAGAAGCTACTTCGGCTATCGCCCGTCAACTCAGACTACGTAATTTAGGCGGCATTATTATTATCGATTTTATTGATATGGTAAGCGAAGACCACAAACGCCGCGTATTACATTCGCTTGAATCTGCGTTATCGAAAGATTGCACCAAAACGAATATAAATGGTCTTTCTGCACTCGGTTTAGTGGAAATGACCCGTAAGCGTACGCGCGAAAGTCTAGAACATATTTTATGTGATGTATGTCCTGCATGTTCAGGTCGTGGTTCGCAAAAAACAGTTGAAACAGTGTGCTATGAAATATTACGCGAGATAGTGCGCGTTAATCGTGCTTACGCAGCCGATAAATTTATGGTATACGCTGCCCCAGCAGTGAGTGAATCTTTACTTAATGACGAATATCATAACCTAGCGGAACTTGAGCTTTTTATTGGTAAGCAAGTACATATTCAAACCGAGAGTTTATACAGCCAAGAACAGTTTGATGTGGTAATGATGTAATGAAAGCAAAAGCGGTCTGTTTTTTTTGTTTTAGAAAGTTATGGCAAACCTGCGCCATAATTTTGGTATTACTGGCCGTTATTGTTTCTATTTTAAAATATACACTTCCTTATGCTAATGACTATAAAGGCGATATTGAAACTTACTTACACAGTAAATTTGATGTCAGCCTTTCAATTGGTTCTATTTCAGCAAGTTGGCAGGGTAGTGGCCCCGCTTTGGTTCTTGAAGATTTATCCTTTAAAGATAATGAAACGGCTCCTATTTCTCTTACCATCGCAAAAACCAGTTTAGAGCTTAATTTGTGGGAAAGCTTAAAAACGCTACAGTTAAAATCTAATTATTTTGTTATTAGTGGCTTTCACACCAGCGTTAATGTGGGCAACTTATTTAATGGCAATGAGCAAGGTGAAGTTTCTTTTGAACAAAAAGAACTCATTGAAGGTCTTTTTTTAGGTGAAACTGGGCATTTTGCTATTGAGAATTCAAGCGTCAACTTCATACTTGAAGATGGTAAAGAGCGTAAAGTAATGCTTAAAAATATTACTTGGCAAAATGAAGATAAAAAACACCTAGGCAGTGGTAGCTTGGCATTGCCCGGTATCTCAGTTGGTAATTTTGATGCGCGCATTGCTTTATCGGGTAAGACCTTGGAAAAGGTGATTGGTGATATGTATGTGCAAGCAAATAAAGTAGATGTATCTAACTGGTTAGCGCAATACATAACAAGTGAAAAGCAGCAATTACACAGTGATATAAATTTACAAGCTTGGTTTAAGCTCGAAAAAGGGCTATTTAGCGATATAAAAGTGCAATGGTTACCAAGCTTTGTGCGTTGGCAGTATGAAGAAAAAAATCAACAAGTTAGTTTAAGCGAAGGGGGATTTCATTTATACCCAGAGCAAAATGGTTGGCGCTTAAAAAGTACAGGTTTAACATTTGCTAGTAACAGCAAGGCTTGGCCAAGTTTAGAGTTTGAAGCAAAGCTAGATGCGCAAAACAAAGTATGGTTACAGCAAGTTGATTTAGAACTACTAAATAATTTAGCTGGATTAACTAATTTTAATGGTTTAGCCCCTTTTTTAGAGCGTGAACCAAGTGGTTTGATTAAACAAGCATATTTAAATTTTGAAAGCGTTGAGCAGTGGCAGCTATGGTTTGAGGCTGACAATATTGGTTGGCAAGAGCTCGATTCAGTACCGGCTGCTCAAGGGTTAAGAGTAAGTGGTCTTGTAAATCAAGCAAGCGGACGTATTAGCTTATTTGGCGAAAATGGCACGCTTGTTACTGGCGAAAACTTTAGTAATGATATCCAATATAATCAAATTAATATCGATTTAGATTTAGTAAATCGAAAAGAAGGTTGGCACATCAGTAGTGATGAAATTTGGTTTGATAATAATGAAATAACACTTGCTGCTGAAATGCAGCTGAGCCTCGGGGATACGCCTCGTTTAGATTTATATGCAGAAGCGTTCGCTCCAGATGCCAATATTGCAGGGCATTACTTCCCGCTAAAAGCAATGAGCCATGAGCTCGTTAGCTATTTAAATGGTGCAATTAAAGGCGGAGAAGTATCTAAAGCACAGGTCTTATTTGCAGGGCCTTTGTCTGGTTTCCCATTTACTGATGGTAGTGGTCAGTTTGATGTATTAGCACAAATAGACAATGCAACCTATGAGTTTGACCCTGATTGGCCTGCGGTCACTAATGCTAATGTGCAGCTACATTTTGCTAATGAGCGGATGGACATATATAGCCAGCAAGGCAAGTTGGTTAATTTAGATATTGGTCATAGTGTACAGGTGAGCATTGCAGATTTAATGAATGCTGATGAACTTATTGTGCAAATTGATAAAAAAGCAGAGATGGAAAAGTTACATGATTTTTTTGCAGCGACACCTATTGCCAAACCTCTTGCTGAAATTTTTAAAGTCGTACAGGGCAAAGGCGAAGCCGATGCCAGTATTGAGCTTTTAGTAGGCTCTAAGTTTAAAGGCGGAGCCAGTGTTAGCGGCAAAGTTAATTTAAATGACTTGCCAGTATTTATAGCAACGCCAGGCATTGAGCTTAAAAACTTAACTGGCGAGCTTAATTTTACAAACGACAATATTACACTTAAAAATGCGACTGCGAAGTGGTTGGGTATGCCGCTAACTATTGATTACAGCAGTAAAAGTGATGCTAAAAATTACCAAGCAAACATAGATATAAACGCCAAAATTGACGCCGATACACTAATTGATAGTGGGCAAGGTATATTAAAAAATTATTTAAGTGGGCAAAGCGATGTTGATATTGGTTTAGTACTTAATTTTACCGAACAAGGCTTTAATTACCGTGCACAGGTAAACTCAGAACTACTTGGCTTAACGAGTAACTTACCCGCACCTTATAATAAAAATAGCGAACAAGCGTGGGCACTTGATGCAGTAGTTCAAGGTGATGATATTTCTAATCTCATTACAGCAAACGCTAATCAACAGTTTTACTTTAATGCTATTTTAGAAAATGGGAAATCACAGTTTAGTAATGCCCATTTTGTGATCGGAAAACAAGATTTAGGATTAAACCAAAAAGACTTAAGCGTAAATATAAATCTTGAGCAGAGTGAACTAGTGCCTTGGTTTGATCTGATTGATCAAATAACCAATGCAGCCAGATCAAACCCTGAAAATCAATCATCTGGCATTATGCCACCGTTAAATGAAGTGGTAGCAAGCATTGGAAAAATCAATGTGAGTAATATTGTATTTAATGATTTTGAAATGCGTTTAGCACCTTCTAAAAATGATTTATATTTGAAGTTAAATGCTAAAGAGTTGCGTGCTGATGTATTTATTCCAACCTCTCAACCGAGCCAGCCCATACGAATTAATACCGATTACTTAAGGCTTAATTTTGCTGAAAAAATTAAGCCAGAGTTTGAAGTGGCCGACATATTACCCATAGCTGATTTAAGTTGGTTAACAAAAGTACCGGCCATAGAGTTTGAATGTGGTGATTGTAAAATTGCACGCTATCAACTCGATAAGGTAAGCGCTTCGTTATTAGGTGATGGAAAGCGACTCTTAATTTCAGAACTGGTGGTTGATAAAGGCGATCATGTACTGCGCACTAAAGGACAGTGGGAAAACGGCTTAACGGAGTTTTCAGGAGAGTTAAAAAGTGATGATATCGGTTCTTTATTCAATGAGTTTGATATCACTACGGCTATTAAAGATTCTAAAGCAAATATTAACTATAGCCTAGCATGGCAAGCGGCCCCTTACGACTTTGATGTTGCGAGTCTAAGTGGTGAAATTGAGTGGGATTTAGGCGAAGGTCATTTAACTGAAATCAGCGATGGTGGTGCACGCGTATTTTCGCTGTTGAGCCTTGATTCACTCGTACGCAAACTGAAACTTGATTTTAGAGATGTATTTTCAAAGGGCTTTTTTTATAACAGCATGCAAGGCTCTATGCAGTTAGAAAACGGTATCGCTTACACTAAAGATACTAAAATGGACGGTGTGCCTGCCGATTTAACTATTAAAGGCTACGCAAACTTAAATACCCTAGATATAGATTATGACCTTGCTGTAGCGCCACAAGTAACCTCAAGCATTCCGGTTATAGTGGCATGGATGGTTAATCCAGTAACAGGGCTTGCTGCTTTAGCACTTGATAAAGTTATTCATTCTGCGCGCGTCATCTCAGAGATCAATTTTAAAGTAACGGGTAAAATGAACGATCCTATTGTTCAAGAACTCGACAGAAAAAGTCGTGAAGTTACACTACCTCAAGCTGCGCAAAATCAGCCACAAGCATCAGTCGATTTAAAGCTTAAAGATGCACAAGTAACAGTAACGCAATGAACAAAACAGCAAGCATAAGCACACCCACAATAGTTGCCCTACAAATGTGTTCAGGGCTAAACCCTGATGACAACATAGCAAGCTTAAAGCGCGCACTTAAAACTCTGCCAGCAACAAGGCCATTACTTGTTTGCTTGCCAGAAGCTTTTTTAGTGTTTAGTAAAACTGGTAACGATACTTTACTTGTTGCTAAGCAAGTTGAGCAATACAAATTACAACTTAGTGAATTGTGCCAACACCATAATATTTGGTTAAATGCAGGCACAATGCCTGAGCCATTTAACGAACATAAGTATTACGCAGCATCGCACTTATATAATAATCAAGGCGAGCTTGTTGCAACGTACAACAAAATACATTTATTTGATGTAAATGTAGATGATAAAACAGGTAGCTATCGAGAATCAGATTTTACCCAAGCAGGTAGCGATATGGTGGTGGTTGAGTCTCCATTTGGTAAAATAGGTTTAACAGTATGTTATGATCTGCGCTTTAGTGGCTTGTTCAATGATCTAGTTCGCCAAGGCGCGGAGATTATTTTAGTCCCGAGTGCATTTACAGTTGTTACAGGGCAAGCACACTGGCAACCGCTATTAGCAGCTCGCGCAATAGAAACACAATGCTATGTAGTTGCAGCGGCTCAACACGGTACACATGAAAATGGCCGACAAACATATGGTCACAGTATTATTATTTCACCTTGGGGTAATACCCTGAGCGAATTGCCAACAGGCACCGGTTTTATAAGCTGCCACGCAGATTTAGACCAGTTACAAAAAATTAGACGAGATATGCCCGTGCAGTCTCATCAACGATTTAGAGAGCATTTATTATGAATTCGGTTGAACAGCATTTACTACATGACAGCCTGCTAAATAGAGAAGAGCTCGAAAAAACGCTCGCTTACATACATCAGCATAAAGTGGATTACGCTGACTTATATTTTCAATCAAGCCACCACGAATCGTGGGTGCTTGAAGACGGCTTAGTTAAAGAAGGTTCTTATAACGTTGAACGTGGTGTTGGTGTACGTGCTGTAAGCGGCGAAAAAACAGGTTTTTCTTACTCTGATGCAATAAACCTTGAAGCGCTAAATAAAGCGGCAACAGCAGCGCGTAGCATTGCCGATGCTGGCGAAGATAGAGCAATTAAAGTATTTAGCGATGTTAAAGCTAAAGAGCAGTTTGCACCGCATCAACCAATTTCGAGTATGAGCGATACCGACAAGGTTAATTTATTACGCGAACTTGAAAACTACATTCGTGAATTAGCACCCGATGCAGAGCAAGTAATTAGCTCAATGTCTGCGGTATACGAAGAAGTATTAATCGCGGCAAGTGATGGCACGTTTGCTACCGATATTCGCCCACTTATTCGCTTAAACTGTTCAGTACTGCTTGAAAAAAATGGTCGCCGTGAACGCGGCGGCGCAGGCGGTGGTGCACGTTTAGATTATGGCTATTTTAAAGAGCTTGTTGATGGTAAACCGCGTTGGATGGAGTTTGCAGAAGAAGCGGTACGCCAAGCTAAAGTAAATCTTGAAGCTATTGATGCACCTGCAGGCACGATGGAAGTTGTACTTGGTAATGGTTGGCCTGGCGTGCTTTTACACGAAGCGGTAGGGCACGGCCTTGAAGGCGACTTTAACCGTAAAGGCGCGTCTGCGTTTAGTGGTAAAGTGGGCCAAAAAGTAGCATCTGAGCTGTGTACTGTTGTTGATGATGGCACAATGGCTGACCGTCGAGGTTCACTTAACGTAGATGACGAAGGTACACCAGCGGCTTACAACGTGCTAATCGAAAACGGTATTTTAAAAGGCTATATGCAAGATAAGCTAAACGCGCGTTTAATGGGTGTAAATCCTACCGGAAACGCACGTCGTGAGTCGTATGCACATTTACCAATGCCTCGCATGACTAATACCTACATGTTAGGTGGTGAGCACAGCCAAGCCGATATTATCAGTAGTGTTAAAAAAGGGGTATTCGCGCCTAACTTTGGCGGCGGACAAGTTGATATAACCTCAGGTAAGTTTGTATTTAGCGCATCAGAAGCGTATTTAATCGAAAACGGTAAAATTACTCAGCCAATTAAAGGCGCAACGCTTATTGGTAATGGCCCAGAAGTAATGCAGCAAATATCTATGGTTGGTAACGACTTAGCACTTGATAAAGGTGTTGGTGTTTGTGGTAAAGATGGTCAAAGCGTACCGGTAGGCGTAGGCCAACCAAGCCTTAAAATTGATCAGTTAACGGTCGGTGGTACAGCTTAAATATTACTCAAGCGCGAAGTGAATTCGCACCTACGTGCTTGATGTTTATTGTAGGTGAGGTTTTACACCTCGCTTTTTACGTTTAAGTTAGGCTCTATGCGCGAAGTAAATTCGCACTTATATGCTTGATGTTTATTGTAGGTGAGGTTTTATACCTCGCTTTTTACGTTTAAGTTGGGCTCTATGCGCGAAATAAATTCGCACCTACAATTTGCCTGCTTACTCTGGGTAGGTGAGGTTTTACACCTCGCTTTTTAAATATAGGCTCAGAAATAGAGCGCGAAATAAATTCGCACCTACAATTTGCATGCTTACTCTGTGTAGGTGAGGTTTTACACCTCGCTTTTTAAATATAAGCTCAGAAATAGAGCACGAAATAAATTCGCACCTACAATTTGTATTTTTACTCTGTGTAGGTGAGGTTTATACTTCTCCCTCATCCCCTTTAGTTTTTTCAGCCTCTTTATACCATAACGCAAAAAAGCACTCTGTTAATTTGTGCTCTATCTCAAGCGCTTTTTCTGTAGGACAAAACAAGGTAAAGCTTGCTTTAAACTCACCTAAATCGGTTGTACCAAAGTGAATTACAGGCTCTGGGCCAGATATTTTTGCATCAAGTTTACGCTCAATCATCGAATTATAGCGGCTTGCTACTTCTTGAAACTCTTCGCAGTACAGCTTAGCCTGTTCGGTCAATGTGTCGTGAATAGGGTACGGGTTAAAGCTCTCTCTTCGGACAATAATAAAATGGTGTGTAACAAAGCGTTTTACAAAGTTTAAGTTTTTAATCGAGCTGGTAATTAGCTTATTGTTTGGTATGTATATGGTTTTTCTCGAAAATTGATAAGTATGTATATCAATTTCATGCATGGTTGTTTTTATCCAATCGGTTTCAGCAACTTCACCAAAGTAATCACCAACTTGTATCCAATCACCCACTCTAAACGGGCGTGTTGTTACTAGGTAAAAAAAGCCTATTACACACTGAATAAATTCACGCGTTGCAAGTACAATCGCCACAGCAAAGGCGGCAATAGAAAGTGCAAAGTTTTGAATCTCTGTAGACCACACAAAGAGAAGTGATATCACCATTACAAAGTTAATAAAGTGCTTAATATTATGCGCGATGTAGCGAATATCTTTTTCTTTTTTCTCAGCGCGACTTTTTGCTAACTTATCGACAAGTATCTTAAGCACAAATGCAATTGTTAACATTATTAGTGAGAGAAGAAACGGATGCAGTAATATATCTTTAGTCATAAATTCCTAATGGTTTAAAGTTGATAAACACGACCAGTTTATTGATTTATTTTGCCAATGGGCTAATTTAACGCAAATAAAAACCCTTTAGCAAATTAATGCTAAGGAGTATTCGTTTTTATCAGTAATTTTCAATGGTTAAACCAACCTACTCTACTTGAACTCTGGTTAAGAGATTTACTAACATATTGAACTATAGTGATATTTGAGTTTATTTCTCTCTAGCTAGAGATTTCAGTAAATTAAACGCAGTTAGCGCTGAAAACAACTGCTTGAGATAAATTTATTATCCAGAGTTCAGGTTATTTAGATATGAGGTCTATTTAACGATAGGTAAATTGCACTATAACTAGAGTCTGTTTATCTTTTAGGTAAGGGTTAGCCTATGTTGTGCGGTTACCCCCATCAATAGGCGATAAAGCAGTATAAATACCAAACATGTGCAGCCCTAGGTTAAATAAATTTTAATACTTAAAGACTAGGTAATATTTTTTATATCTAGTTGTTTTAAATAAAAATTATAACAACGCTATGAGAGGGGTAATTCGTTAAATTGTACCGGTACTTATGTCAGTTGGTATTAAAGGCTATTTAACATCAATAATGCCTTTGCTTGTATTTTATCGAGAGTAAATTAGATGTACCGTGGTGGAATAGTCCAGATCCTATAGATAATTTAGTGTGAAGCACGCATTTCAAGTGAAGATGGGTATTGTGGTTTTAATCGATAAGCAAGCTGCTAGATACGTATTCCCGGCTTTTATTTAAGTACGCGCAATATAGAATTAGAATACTTATCAAGCATTAAATTTATTTCACTAAGTACTTTCCCTTTACTTCATAAGTTCCATTTAACCCATATTTTATAAGTCGGAAATAACAAAACAACTACTTATAAGTTAGAAGGTATTGAACCGTCCTATTGAGACTAGAACTGCTAATTTTTTGTCAGTGCAGTTTTATTTGATGAGGTTTAAGTTCACAGACTTTAATTTATAACGCTATTCTAATAATTAAAACTACATACAGTAATAAAAGCGATTATTAGTTTTTATTCACTCCTCTACCTTGCAATATATTGGCGCTTTTTTGTTGTAATGCTTTGTAATAGACACAAATAAAAAAGTAATACTATTATTTCCTTAAATACAGACAAGTAAGAAAAACACCGATTAATGATAAATAACTACATATTGTTATTTTTTTGTTTTTCTTTTGTTTTATTTTTGTTCACATAACTCTTGGTTCTACGTCATCGCTTCGTAAATTCAATTTAAAGCGGAGAGATGATGTTTTTATCAAGGAGTTCCCATTCAAGCGTTCAGCTTGAAACTAATCCCCACCTAAAGTTTTGGGTTATTTGGTCAGATTATGAAAAACGAGTGCGGGCTTGTTGCTATAAATGGTTATATAGCGACCAAGATCGAGTTGAAGACGCCATGGCACAAGCGTGTGAAAAAGCGCTTAAAGTTTATATACAAGACAGCTCTCAAATAGAAAACATGTTTGCTTGGCTTTGTCGGATAGCCCATAACATCTGTATGGATATACATCGCTTAAATAGTAAAGAAAGCGATTTAGTGAAACAAGCCAACAGCTCCTCAACACAGTTTTATTTTACGGAGAGCCAGTCACAAACATTGGAAAGTGAGTATGAACGTATTCACCTATATCAGAAGTTGATGGATGCCATTAATGATTTGCCTAATGATTTAAAGCAAGTGATCCAGTATAAATTTATTTATGAAATGGAGTACTCAGAAATAGCAAACCAATTACAAATTAGCCAAGAAAATGCAAGAAAGCGTGTGCAATTGGCTCGTAAGAAACTAAGTGCATTACAGTATGTATAAGCCCTCATGTTCAGGTCATCGGTTTTTCTTGGCTTGTAACCACAAAATAATTTAAAAAATCTTTTTCACAAACAGATGAATACCCCGTTATTCAAATAACGGGGTATCTGACCAAGATACCCAAATTTAAATCGAACATTCGCATCACCTTAGCTGGGATTGATGTGGCGGAGCTTGGCTGGAGCATTAATATGAAAAATGAAAGGCAGTGGTTTGTGGTTTATACCAAAGCCAATAGTGAGAAAAAATTTGCTGTACAGGTCAATCTTTTGCAAAGTGATTGTGAAGCATTTTTGCCTTTAATAGATCAGGCCCGCCAATGGAGTGACCGAACCAAAGTGGTAAGCGTACCGTTATTTAAATCATACGTATTTGTTTATATTGACGGTAATGAATTTCAACAGTTAAAACGCCTACCAGGTTTCGTTTCATATATTAAATTTAATAATCTACCAGCTGTGATTTCTCAGCAAGAAATGAAAAAAATTCAACGTTTTATATCTACAGGTAAAGTGGTTGAAGTGCTGTCTAATCGTTTGCTAGTAGGAACTAAAGTGGAAATTGTTAGCGGTAGTTTACAAGGGTATTGCGGTATTCTGGTTGAGCGACGTAATCAACAATTAGTCGCAATTGAAGTCGAGGGATTAGCGCAAAGTATGATGCTAACTTTACCTGAAATGCTATTGAAACCGATTGTTGAGGTTTAATTATGGCGTATCTAAGTGAAACAAATATACAAACGCTGAAAGCCCAATTATTGCGTTATGAGGGGTTATCATTAAAACCATATAGATGTACCGAAGGAAAATTAACGATCGGTATTGGCCGTAACTTAGAAGATAAAGGTTTGTCATTGGATGAGGTAGATTACCTATTAAACAATGACATTAATAATGTTATAGCACAGGTTGCAGTGCATATTCGCGTTTTCAAATTATTGAATGAAACTAAAAAGATTATTTTGCTAGATATGGCGTTTAATCTTGGGGTTGCAGGGCTATGTAAGTTTAAAAATATGCTCAGGGCACTGGAAGATAAAAATTACCCTTTAGCAGCGGCTGAAATGCTTGACTCTAGATGGGCTAAGCAGGTTGGAGTGAGAGCTGATGAGCTGGCACAAAAAATGGCTCTAGGAGAGTGATATGAGTGCCATTATACCTCAATTACAAGTGCCTCATTCAGAGCAAGAGCGGCGAGTTGCTTATCATCTCTATCAGTTTGGTAGTGCGCTAAAAGCACAAGATGAACATCTAAGTGATACTGTTAAAGAGCTACATGAGCAGTTAAATAAACTAATTTTTATGCCACGGTTTAACCATCTTACTGATTTATTTTCGTTGTCTCATTCTGAAACTAAGTTGCTAGCACTTGTTTATATTCAAGTTCAAGATCCAGACGTAATAGCCCCATTTTTAGGATTAAGTTGGTTTGAGCAAGGGCCAACATTGAGTTTAGATAAGTTAGTAACATTAGTGGACGAATCTTTAAATAAATACAACACCATAGCAGAATTTGGCCCTAAATCAGCATTGTTTAAATGGGGGTTAATATACCTAACAAATGAGAGTATAGGTTTACAAAGCGCAGTGAATATTGCCCCTTATTTACATGAATTTTTGCAATGTGGTACTACAAGCTGTGATTACCTTAGTTTCTTTACTTTAGTAGACACGGCGCAGGACCCAGTATTTGATAGTTGTTTTAGTTTACCAGAAGAGGTTGCAGCTCAATCATTACTTATTATCGACAGTGAAAATGATGAAATAACCGCCTGGTATACTCAGCAGTTGGCATTACGGTGCGATACCACGTTGGCACACTATGTAGCAGAGCCAAACAATGGTTTCAACATATCTCATTTAGCGCATGAATTTGCCTGCTTACAGCTCATAGCTCAAACGCAACCAGTATTATTGTATTGGCCCGAAATTGGTAGCTTGTTACAACACAACTTAATTCAATTAAATACTCTAGTTGAGCAATGTACAAAATTGGCGTTAATAACAACAACAGCTAGCCCCTTGTTTGACGAGGTATTTACGCAATCATTAAAAATTAAAGTACAAGTACCAAATTTGTCACAATTAAAAGAGGCTTGGTTGTCGTTATGTAATAGCGAGCAACATACGCATTTAGATAAAGCCCAAGCTCAGCAGTTGGTGGCTAAATATCCCGTAGCGTTACCTCATATGAAGCAGCTAGCAAACAATGCTAAGGCAGATAAAAGTGATGAACAAGATTACTGGGAAACATTGCAAGCGCTGTGTTTTTCAGCGCAAAGTCAACACTGCGATGAACTAGCTAAATTGTGTCAAGCGCGCTTTACCCTCGACGACATGATATTGAATGACAAAATTACGGTGCAATTGCAGGAGTTAATCGCCAGAATTAATTTTAAAGCTTCATTACAACAGCGTCTACCTAGTTTTAATCAAGGATGTAAAGCGCTATTTTGGGGTAAACCAGGCACTGGTAAATCTATGGCCGCAGAAGCCATTGCAGGTGAATTGCAACTACCACTGTACATAGTTAATTTGGCCAATATTGCCAGTAAATGGATAGGTGAAACTGAAAAGCACTTAGCTAAGCTATTTGATTCAGCTCAGAAATATAATGCGGTACTCATGTTTGACGAAGCAGATGCGATTTTTGCAAAACGCAGCGAGGTAGAGTCAAGCCATGATAAAAACGCCAATATGGGCGTAAGTTACCTACTTCAACGTATGGAACACTACACGGGCTTGTTGTTACTAAGTACTAACTTTAAAAGTAACCTTGATGAGGCATTTTTACGTCGCTTTCAAGGGGTAATTGAGTTTACTTTACCTGATAAACAGCAGCGCGTTGATATTTGGCAGCGTAATTTAAGCACCAATGCAGATAGTGATTTATGCCAAGGCATTAGCCAACTTGCAGCATTGTTTGAGCTCAGTGCTGCGCAAATAATCAATATCTGCGAAATGGCATTGTTGCAAAGTTTGATCGCTGACAAAAAGTTGATTAGTCGAGCCGAGATTGCCAATGCATTACATAGAGAACTCTCAAAACAACATGCCGGCTTTATGACCCAGCAATCTTTATCAACGTGGTTAACGGGAGGGCACAATGGACGCAACCTTAATTTATAAAGTACAACAGGCACTTGATTCGTTTATTAAAGACAAAGTTTTATCGCTCAATAATAACGATGATGTAGTAGATACTTCTATTGTATTGAGCTTTCAAGCGCCAGATAATGAATTTACTACTAGTTTAGGCAGCGACCCCGCAATAAATTGTTATTTAGTTGGTATAACTGAAGATATTCAGCGTCGTCAAAGTGAGCCACCTCGTACGCAAATAAATTTTACGCAAACTCACCGTACACGATTCATTGAGCCTAAATTTGTGTCATTGACTTATATGCTAACCGTTTGGAGTAAAAACCCACAGCAAAGCGCTGCGATAGAGCATTTGATTATGGGCTATTTAATTGCAGGTATAGGACGGTACGATTTTCTACCTGAAGAGTTACTACTCGCACAACAAATTGATATATCACCTTATGGTATCCGCAGCCAAATATTCGGTAATGAGTACAGTGAAAAAGTAACAGGGCAAGTATGGCAGGCACTCGGGAGTACGCCTAAAGCAACCATTCTCTATACGCTCTCTTTGCCTATGCCAGTATTTGAGCCAGTACAACTGCCAATAGTAAAAGAAATTAATAAACTCTTAGATAACAAAGCTTAATTTAACCTCAATTATTTTACCTAACAGATCCCATAATTTAATCGGCAGTTGTTGAGCATTCAGATCAGCGGCTGAAATCATCATTTATTTATTAGATTACAGAGGAATATTATGAGTACTTCAGAACTCAATGAACGATTAAAAAGCTACTTTCAGCGTGGTGATATCCCTACTCAACAAGAATTTGGGGATCTAATTGATACGGCAACAAGCAGTATCAATAATGATCGTTTACCAGAGCAGATAGATTTAACTCAAATTGGAGAAAATTCATCGATTAAAGTGAAAGAGGTTATAGCTAATGGCGCACAAATCACGAATATTGCCAACAATCATTTACCGCCG
>NZ_BADY01000105.1:0-12671 GCF_000241185.1 Pseudoalteromonas sp. BSi20495 | reverse complement strand
GGTTTATGTCTCGTTCGTAGCAATTGGAAACGAATCACTTGCGCCCCATTCACTCCACGAGCCATCGTAAACACTTAAATTTTTGTACCCACATTCAGTAGCCAATAACGCTAAAACACACGCCGTAATACCTGAGCCACAGCTAAATTGTAACTGCTGCGCATCACCGACTACGTCATTAAATATCGCTTTAATTTCAGTAAGTGGTTTGGCTTCACCTTTATTAAGTAAATCCATAAAAGGTAACGAGCGACTATTAGGAATGTGCCCGCTACGCATACCTTTACGAGGTTCACTTTCTTCACCAGTAAAACGTTTATAAGCACGTGCATCAAGCAATAAAGTATTAGGATCATCTATTGCGTTAAGCACTTGTTGACTATTAATAAAATACTCACAATTATAGCTTGCCGCAAAATCACCAGCACTTACAGCCTCGCTATAACTTTGTTGTACGTCGTAGCCGTACTCCAACCACTTTTTAAGACCACCGCTGAGTATTTTAACATTGTGATGCCCCATAGCTTTAAACATCCACCATGCTCTTGCTGCGCTAAATAAACCGCCATCTTCGTATACAACTATGAAAGAATCGTTATTTACGCCTGCATTTTGCATAACATGAGTAAATTGCTGCTCGCTGCATATCGTACTTGGTAAGGGGTTTGACCTATCAGCCAATTCGTTTTTTATGTCAAAACGTTTAGCGTTAGGCAGCATTGCTTGCGGCGAATAAGTACCCAAAACACCTGGGCGCAGCATACCTGCATCAAATATCACTAATGCAGGGTTGTGGAGTTGCTCGTGTAATTGCTGACAGCTAATTAGGTTTTTCACTACGATTCCTTATCTCCATGATACTTAGCAAACTCATCATTACCCGTAAAACGCGCTTCAATCGCTTTAATGTGTTTATCTTCAGTGTGTTTCCAAACGCCAGGAATACAATATACATGTTCAATAAAGCTAAAAAACTTATCCTTTAATAATGTATTTGGTTGCCAGCCCTGCATTACTTCGTTCAGATTTTCTGCAAGCTGCTCTGCAGTGCTCGCATGCTTTACCAAACCCTCAATGTTGTAACAGGCTTGTCCAAGAGTTAAAACTCGTTTATTTAGCAGTAATGCTTCTAAGCCGACCGTTGAATTAATCGTTAATACGGCTTCTGCGCACTTAATCAAATCACTCGTTTGATTTCCATTAGCAAAGATTGCAATCGGATCTTTTTCATAAAGATGAGCGTAATGCTTATGCCATGACGGATGCTCTTTAAAAACCACTTTTAAACTTGGATCATTTAAGCTTTTGACGGCTTTAATCACCTCGTCGTAAAACATGTCCATAGAGTTTATCCACGGAGAAAAGCTAGCTAATTGAGTATCGTGAGGTACTTGAAAAGGCGCAAATATATAGCGTTCTGGTACATCGGCGCACTCAAATTCACAGCGTTTTTTATGATCAGCTCTTGGAATTAAATCCGGCGCAGAAAAGTTTAACTTATTTTGTGGGTCAAAATTTAGGTAAAAAGAAGAATCACGGCTTAACGACGCATTATAGTTAATACCATTAGGGTCTAAACTGCTTGTACCGGGTAGTAAACCATTTTCATAATAAAACTGCTTTACACCTAATGCTTTTGCAGCCATAGCAACGGTTGTATTTGGAAGTTTATTGCCGTTCCAAATGACAATGCATTCAGGATTAGTCTCGGTTAATAAGGCTAAATACTTAGCGTATCGTAATCGTTCAAATAAAACTAAACCAGCACTATAAACCGCAGTAATGATAGAATTATTCCAAGTTGTATTACGTGCTCTTTTACGTTTTAGTTGAGAGTTGACTACACCAGTAAAATTAACTTGGAACGCATCTTTTAAATATTTCACAGCAGAAAGCTTAGGCGCTCCCATGATGTGTAATTGGCAATTCATCGACAATTTTTTGATTATTTTTTTATAGTATTTTGCGTGTACATTTTTGCGAGAAATAAATAGATAAGCCATACAAGCTATATTTGCCAATTGTTGTTTTTATGAAATAATTCTATGTGGACAATGCAATCAAAGCAAGGTTCCCTTTACTTAATAATTACTTTGAAAGCTTTATAGTTACATTTTTATAATTTCATCACGAAGTGGCGCCATTCTAGAAAGAATATCGTTTTGTAAGCTATGGCTAACATCTTGCTCATTCATTGCATTTATAAGCAAATCAACAACATGATTAAAATCTTTCTCTGTAATATGCATACCAGTATGAATTGCCACCATAGAGTCGCCATCATATGTACACGGGCCCTCTACTAACATACACATATGGGAAATAAAACCATCACGAAAATGTGTAATATTAGCGTGTTCAAAGTAATGAAATACTTGTTCGTCGTTACCTATTTGATAAATAAAACTATCAACAAGCTTAGCTATACCTGCTTTTCCATCTAACTGCTGATAAAGCGACAGTGCAGGTTTATTTGCACAGCCTACTAATAACCCTGCGCATAATAAAAATACGGCTATATTTTGCATCACCAATACCCTGTTACCGATAAATACCAACCTGTTTGATCGTCAGCCCCTGCAATGCTTCCTAAATCAAGGTAAGCCGCTGTCACACTCACGTACTTATTTGGTATCCAAGCCACAAATACATCTTTCCAATCTTGTTCGCCTAAATTAAGGTTATTCGCTTTTTGACGATACTCAACACCTACGGCCAATTCACGGCTTAAAAAAAGTGCAGTACTGCCTTCAAACAACACCCTAGTACTGTCGCTTTCACCACCATAGCCTAGCAAGCCTAATTCATTTGCTTCGCTGTAGCGTGTCGTTAAGTTCCAAAACCAGTTGTAACCTGCAATCGCGCCTAAATGTAATTTACTGGCCGCTAAATAAAAATCGGTTCCACTGGTACTTTTCGCGCCAACTAACTGTGCAATAGAACCATCATCCAGTGATTTATGTAAAATGCCTGCACTTAATTGTGGCCACTCACTGTAAACAATATCGCCGTACAAACGTATTTTAGCACCTGTAATTGATTGCTCTATTTCAGCATCAAGTGCTGGTACATCAAAGCGCTGTTGGGCATAACTAAGTTCAACACGATTAAATAAATTAAGTTGTGCACCACATACGTTAAGTGTGTAGTCGGTTACATCTGCGCGGCTACAAAAGCCATTTATCGAAAACTCATCATCACTGGCATAACCAGCTAGTTGCGCCCAAGGTACAATGCCTCCACCCGCATTGCCTTCAATTTGAGACACACCAGGAGTAGCAAGCAGTTTTCCACTGCTGGCTACACACGGTAAACTCATTAAACAAAGGGCAACTACGCTCCAATATTTAATGTGATACATAATGATCTAGAAGCCATTCTTCAAGTAATTCAGCTTTTAACGGTCTACTTAAATAATAGCCTTGCGCATGATCGCATTGCATATTTTTAAGCAACTCTAAAGACCCCAATGTTTCGACCCCTTCAGCAACAACAGAAAATCCTAATTGATGACCTAACGTAATCGAAGACTGCACAATAAACTGATCTTTTTGTGACTCATCAAGTTTTAAAATAAAACACTTATCTAATTTTAACTCATCAATAGGTAGCATTTTTAAGCGCCCAAGTGACGTTTGCCCTACGCCGTAATCGTCTAGTGATATTTTAACGCCAATTGCCTTTAAATTTTCGAGTGCTTTAATACCTTTTTCTTCATTTTCGATCATATCGCGCTCGGTAAGTTCAATCGTAATCAACTTAGGGTCTACTTTGTGTTTTTCAAGCGTACTGACCAAAGCTGAATGAAATCCCGAAAAGGCAATATCTTGCGCCGATACATTAATAGCGGCTTGTAACTCAATGCCTTTTGATTGCCAGTTAGCTACCTGTGCAACAACGGTATTAACCACCCACGCGGTTAGCTCAACAATAAGCCCCGACTGCTCAGCTAAATCAATAAATAGCTCTGGATTAACCCAGCTACCATCTTTTCGTTGCCAGCGTATAAGCGACTCAACTTTATCGATTTTTTGCGTTTTCATATGCAACTTAGGCTGATAGGTCATAAATAATTGGCCATCATCGTCAATAATTGCTTGTTTTAACTCATCAAGCATTATTAAGCGCTCTAAATGCGCCTCATCTTCGCCACTTTGATAATAATGAATACTTTCATGATCGCTTGCAGCACTGTCGACAGCAATCAATACACGGCGCATTAAATCATCGCTAGTAATACCTTGCGCTGGGTATTGCACAATACCGGCACTAAATCGTAAATTAATTTTTAACTTTTGAATGGTATAGCAAGCCTGTAACTGCATCATTAAGCCGTCAATGCCACTTTTTAGCTCTTGTGCTGCAGTTGCTGGGAATACCGTTAAAAATTCATCGCCGCCAATTCGCGCATGAAAACCACCTAGCTCATCAGAAAACTCACTAATACGACTTGCTACCGCTTTTAAACAGTCATCCCCAACACGAGGGCCTAACTTATCGTTTATGTGTCGCAAACCCTTAATATCAATAGCAACAAGTGTGTATTCATTCGTTGCATCTAATTCATCCCCCAACACATCTAGCATTGCTGAACGATTATAAAACCCTGTAAGGGAGTCATGGCGAGCCTGAAAACTAATTTGTTTCTCACGTTCATTAATATCGTTACCCATGCTATTAAATGCATCAACTAGGGTCGTTATTTCTGTACTTTGTTTTTTTCCTTTAAATTCGAAACTATAGTTACCTTGTGCAAATTGCCTAGCAATAACAGCGAGTTGAGATAAAGGAGTAGTAAGGTTGTTTGCTAATAAGCTACTTGTTATAACACCTACAAACATGGTTAAAATAGCCAATATCATTAATGTAAAAAATAGCTTTTCAAAATCACTGTAACTTTGCGTTAAATCGGCACTGAGTAAAATAACAATTGGGTGAGAAAGTAGCGACGGTAAATCAATATCACGATTGCGATACACTAAATATTCACCAAAAAAGCGTGATGTGGTTAACGTATTAAAATAGTTCACAGGTTCAAAAGGGGTTGGACGTTTAACTAAAGAGCTAATAACTAAATTATCCGCACTGCCTATAAAGCTTACATCCATACCTGTTAAGCTTTTAAGCTCGGCGGCCACTTCGTTATTTATTTTAAATCCAACTAAACTATAAGCAACTGTACGTGGCGCTTTAACGGGAAGTAAAATCACTTGGTAAAGTTCGTTATTTAAAACAACAAAACTAGATTGCTCCGAAGTACTTAATAATTCTTTCATTAGCGGCTGTAAATCGTGCCCGTAAATATCTTCGCTGGTATTAGCCGAAATTAATTTACCCGACAAATCAATTAACAACATTAGCTCGGCGTTTATACGCTGACTGTGGTTAAATAATACGCTACTTATTGTACCGGCATCTCGTGTAGCAACAGCTTGTTTAAAGCCAAAGTCAGAGGTAAGTACTTTAGCGGCGGTTAATAATAGGCTCTCTTTTGACTTTAAGTATTGCTTGTATACACTTTGGGCAACGCTTATATCTTGGTTAACTTTTTCTTCTTGGAATTTACTCGTAGACCACCAAAAACTAAACAAGCTAACCACAGTGGTTAATAACACTAAGCCAACGCAGAGTATGGTTATACGGTTTTTTAAACTATTAGTCATTTTGGGCCTTAAATTTACTGCCAAATGTATTTCGAAGCTCTGGGACCGAAGTATTTATGGTTATTAAAAGCTGAGTTTGAGAATTAATAGTAATTATTTTTTTATTCTCCAATGCGGCACGCTGAAGAGGATGCCATACAGTCACCTCAGAAGAAGTGGCTGGAAAAGTAACACGCCCTCTTTCATCTGTTTTATAAACAAGATCATTATCTGCCACATAAATATAGCCAATCATAGAGTCATGAATATTGCATCCTAAAACAACCACACCGGGCTTATCAAATACAATAGGGTCTTTTGGTTGCCCTGAATATAATTTTAGCTGAAAAGGCTTGGCTTGTGAAAAAGAATACACATGATGGCGAATATTATCGCTATTAGGAAAATTTACTTGCTGCCCCTTTTGAACAATTAATAATTCAGGTGAAAATTGCTTATTAACTTGATCCATTGTCGCAACCGTCTTTGGTGTAAAAGCAGACTTTATATTATTTTGATTTAGCTCAACCACCGCATCTGGTAATGCTTGCCCAAGTTGGTTTTGTATAACTAAATCAATATTTGCGCTCAAAGCAAAATGGCTAAAAAACAAACCTATCGCTAAAAAACAACGATTTTTTGCAATTTTTTGCAATGCTCGCTCTAACATAACAACACCAAACTATTAACGTTAAGCTAAGTTAATTAGAGACGAGCACTAATTGCAAGAATTATAGCCCAGTAACCAAAAATAAAGACCGAGTAACTAGGTTAAGCCATCCTTTAGTCGTGTTATTTTACAATCAATCCGTATTCAGCATCTAAAATAGCAATTACTTCTTGGCGAGGATCGCTAGGTATAACAATATCTTTGCCAACAATTTTACTCGCAATACCTACATAGGTATTTGACACTTCAAGCATGACTGATTCTGGTAAAATATAATCTTTAGCAAGTTGTTCACGTTCACTCATACGGTCTTTATTTAATAATACATCGCTTTCTGGCACATTATTAATTAGTAACTGGCGAAAGCCTTCTTTAGAGTTTTCAACAATTTTACCGTCTTTGTAAGCAGCTTCATCCCAAATACGTGACGAATCAGGTGTGCCTACTTCATCAATATAAATAAGTTGCTGTGCGCCATTTAAATCTTCCACATAACCAAACTCAAATTTTGTATCCACAAAAATTTGATCAAGCTTTGCAAGCTCATCGCTAATTAACTTAAAGCCTTCAACTAGCAGTTTTTCGTACTTAGTTACATCATCTGCCGACTTAAAGTTAAATACATCTAAGTTATTAGTAATGTTAGCACGCGTGATATTTACATCATCAACAGGTGGAATGTCGGCAACACCTTCAATAATACCTTTTGTTGAGGGTGTAATTAAAACGTTATCAAGCTTTTGGTTTGCTTTTAAGCCTTCTGGTAAATCAATACCACAAAAATTACGCACGCCTTTTGCGTAATCGCGCCACATGCTGCCTGTAATGTATTGGCGTGCAATCGCTTCTACTTTTACTGTACTGGCTTTGCGTACAATCCATACGTAAGGATGCGGAATATCAACAATATGGTTACCTGCAAGACCTGCTTGATCAAATAATTTAAACCAATGCGATGCAACCGAGTTAAGGGCGATCCCTTTACCTGGCACGCCATTTAACCCGTTTTCGCCTTGCCAAATACAATCAAACGCCGAAATTCGGTCTGAAATAACCATAATTGCAAGCTCAGTGCCTGCAGGTACTTTATAGCCTTTGTCGCTAATTAATCGCGCGCTGTCTTCATCTGTTAGCCAATAAACTGAACGAACCTTACCGCTATGTACTTCACCTTTGGTACGAATGGGTAAATCATCGTTTACGTCTAAAACTTTATAGCTAGTCATGCTATCTCCGGGGTTAGGGATGCTCTTTGAGCAAAGTATGGTATGGGGTTATATGGGCTGTATAATAATCTAGCCAACCTCAAAGCTCAATCGGATGCTTAAAACAAATAAAGGCACATATTTATAAGCGAGTCGCAATGAGGTAAACTTAATGTTCCAACCAGCCTGGGGAGATAGCTTGAACTACTTAACTGCCACTAAAAATAAAAAATACTTAATGTATATTTCTCAGAATTATTCATATGCTATTTTGAGGCCCATTCAGGCGCAGATATTGGCACATGGTGGTGAAGTACGCTGGTTTTTAGCGGGTAGCGAAGTAAACCCCGATTTTTTAACCACAGATGAGCCACGTTTACATACCATAAAAGATGTTAAAAGCTGGGCTCCAAACATTACATTTATACCGGGTAATATAATTCCTAATTTTATTCCTGGTAAAAAAGTGGCTGTATTTCACGGGTTCAATTCAGGAAAATTAAATCGAAAAGGGAAAGAGGATCACTTTAACATTCGTGGTTGTTACGATTTATATTGTACGCAAGGCCCAAATACAACAACCCGATTTAAAGAGCTAGCTAAGCAGCATGGTTTCTTTAAAGTAACTGAAACTGGCTGGCCAACACTCGATCCACTTTTTAGTAATACTTCAAATAATCCTTATGTAAGCGACGACCCTCGCCCTACTTTACTTATATGCTCTACTTTCTCACGAAAGCTATCACTTGCTCCTAAATTATATGAGCAAATAAAACATTTTAGTGAACAAGGTAAGTGGCGTATTTTGATGCAGTTTCATCCTAAAATGCCTGCCGAATGGGTTAATAAATATAAAGCGCTGAGTAACGAAAATCTAACATTTATTGAAACCGATAACGTTTTGCCGTTACTGCAAGCTGCTGATGTTATGCTGTGCGATACATCGTCAGTTCTTTTAATTTTTTTACTACTACGTAAACCGGTAGTCACGTTTTGTAATCAAAAACCACTTCCTCATTTACTTGATATTATCGACGCTGATGAAGTAGAAGCAGCTATTGAACACGCGCTTACTAAACCTAGTGATTTAATGCAAAATATTGAAAGCTATTGCCAGGAACTTCACCCGTATACCGATGGCCAATCTAGCCAACGCGTATTAAATGCAGCTAATGAATTTTTACAAAGTAACGAAAAACTAAAACCCAAGCCATTAAATATAATAAGACAGCTAAAAATGCGTAAAGATCTAAACTACTGGGGTTGGTAACCTGATAATGATAAACCTAAAAAACGTTACTTTTAAATGGCATAAAAACGATAAAAAACCGACTCTAAGGATTGCAGAGCTGGCTGTAAAAAAAGGCGAACGTATTTTTTTATATGGTCCAAGCGGTTCAGGAAAATCTACTTTATTAGCGTTACTTACGGGAATTAATACAGCCACCAGCGGTGATGTGTATATTTTAAATCAATGCCTAAACACACAAAGTAATACCAAGCGCGATGCATTTAGAGCCGACCATATTGGCACCATTTTTCAAAACTTTAATTTATTACCTTATTTAACACCTATCGAAAATGTCATTTTAGGGTGTCAATTTTCTAAAGTACGGCAAAGCCAAGCACTTAAACACGCCACAACATTACACAAAGAAGCTGAGCGCTTATTAAACGCACTTGGCTTAATTGAGCAATACCATCATAAAAACGTAGCACAGCTCAGTATTGGCCAACAACAACGTGTTGCAGCAGCCCGTGCTTTTATTGGTAACCCTGAGCTAATAATAGCTGACGAGCCAACATCAGCACTTGATGCTAATAACCGCGAAAGCTTTATAACGTTATTATTTGAACAGGCATTGCATTTAAACAGCACCTTAATATTTGTAAGTCATGACGAAAGCTTAAAACCGTTATTCGATCGCTCAATAGATTTAACCCATTTGCAGGAGCAAATATGATCCTTGCTAAACTGGCTTATAAAAGCTTATTAAATCGTCGTGCCAGCGTATTTTTAACACTGTTTACTATTGCAATTAGCGTTATGTTATTGCTAAGTATTGAGCGTGTAAGAGTTGATGCAAAAAGTAGCTTTAGTAATACAATTTCGGGCACTGATTTAATTGTGGGCGCACGCACTGGTGATATTCAATTATTACTTGCGTCGGTATTTAGAATTGGCCATACCAACAATGGCGTAAGCTGGCAAAGTTATGAATATATAACCAATCAGCGAGGCGTAAAATGGAGCATACCTATAAGCCTAGGCGACAGCCATAAAGGCCAAGCTGTACTTGGCACTACTCTTGACTACTTTGAACATTACCGCTTTGCTAAAAAACAAAACTTAAGCTTTAACCAAGGCCATCCATTTTTAAATATTAACGAGGTTGTACTGGGGAGCAGCGTAGCTAACAAATTAGGTTATAAACTTGGCGATCATATCGTTATATCACACGGTATGGGCAATACTAGCTTTCATCATCATGACGACAACCCATTTAAAGTTGTCGGTATTTTAAACCCCACCGGCACACCTGTTGATAAAACGTTACACATACCGCTTGCCGCTATCGATTTAATACATGCCAGAGCTAGCACTAAACATGACGAACATGACGAACATGACGAACATGACGAACATGACGAACATGACGAACATGACGAGCATGACGATCTTATCGGTCATCCAAAACAAATCACTGCATTTTTAATGGGTTTTAAATCACCGCTATACACATTGCAAATTAGGCGCAATATAAATCAATATAAGCAAGAAGCATTGCTTGGTATTATGCCCACCGTAACACTGAAAGAATTATGGCAAATGCTCGCCATAGTAGAAAAAACACTGCAACTATTTTCCGCAATCGTCGTACTTGTTAGCTTACTAGGCATGCTAACCACACTGCTTGCAAACCTAAGTCAACGTCGCCGTGAGCTTGCTATATTACGTTCGGTAGGTGCCCGCCCTTGGCAATTATTCACACTTATAAGCATAGAGTCACTGTTAACTACTTTATTAGGCTGCTTAGTTGGCTGTGCATTATTTTATTTAGTTATGTATTTAGGTGCCGGCTACCTACAAAGCCATGCAGGTATTAGCGTAAATATAGCGATGCTCTCTTACTATGAACTCACATTAATAGGCGTTATTATGGTAGCTGGTTTTATTATTGGTTTAGTGCCTGCCACACGCGCTTACTTTTATTCTCTCAGCGATGGCATGAGTATAAAAACATAATTTTTAGGTATCCCATGACGTTTTTTAAAACAGCTTTTCAATATATTACTACTATTAATTTACTACTCGTAAGTTTTGCAAGTAATGCAAATCCACCAAAAGAGATTTTTTGGGAAGACTTAATCCCTAAAAATCACGTGCAAATAGACACACAAGCACAAGCCAATCACGAAGGCAGCGATCAAAATTGGGTGCAACCCGATCTAGACGCACCTGTAGTTAAAGCGTTAAACGGTCAGTCTGTAAGCTTACCTGGCTTTGTAGTACCACTTGAAGGTGACAGTGAAATTATTACTGAGTTTTTACTCGTCCCATATTTTGGTGCATGTATACACGTACCGCCACCGCCGCCAAATCAAATTGTGCATGTAACTATTAAAGGTGGCGTACCTATAGACAGCCTGTATGACGCAATCGTTGTAACTGGCATTATAAGTACAGAAACGTGGTCAGGCGAAATAGCCCAAGTAGGCTATAAAATGAAGGCAGTTGGCGTTGCGCCATTTGAACTTTAATTAACTAACCTGAACTGCTGATAAATTTATACCAATCTGCTTATATATGGGACCTATTTAACGTTAAGAAAATTACGCTAGAACTAGGCAAAAATTTTGTATCTAGTTATTCTAAATAACAAATTTTTAACGACGTTATAGTGCAATTTAATCCGTTAAATTGATCAAAGATTTATGCAGGTTGGTATTAAATACCAATATAGCGCAATATGTTATTAGGGCGTGTTGTTCTCTGGTGGTTTAATTTGCAGTAGTATATTTGGTTATTAGGCAAGGCAGAACCTATGTTGTGTGGTACTCCCCATAAATAGGCGATACCCAGCATAAATGCCAAACATGCGCCTGGTAACGTGATCCCTCATTTTTCTGGGATTAAAGTGCAGGTTTTTCATGGCTTTGATTCGGGCAAAAAGAACAAATTTAATATTAGAGGATTTTTTGACTTATATTGCACACAAGGTCCAAATATTACTCAAGGGTTTAATGATATTAACGATGGCACTTGCGACGTAGTCGAAACCGGCTGGTCAAAGCTAGATCCTTTATTTACTGAACATAAAGACATAGCGCTATATCAATCTGATAAGCCTACCATATTATATGCCCCCACTTTTTCGCCAAAGCTAACAAGTACCTACAAGCTTTACCCTTATATTAAAGCGCTATTAAAAACACAAAACTGGCAGTGGATAGTAAAGCTTCATCCAAAAGCAACAAGCGAAGAAATTGAAATGTATAAATCACTCGCCTGCGAAAACCTCACCTTTATTACCACCGGTGATGTGATTCCAATTCTACAGGCTACCGACATTATACTGTCTGACACATCATCAATTATTACCGAATTTGCATTACAAGAAAAAGTAGCCGTTGCGTTTAACAACCGCAAACCTAAAGACTGGATGATTAACTTTAGTAACGAAGCCGACCTAGAAAGTACTTTAATAAGCGCTTTTCAAAAAGATGAGCACACATTAGAAAAAGTAAAACAATACTGCGACAGCGTTCATCCATACAGAGATGGCAAGTCAAGTGTGAGGGTATTAGGCGCTATTAATAATTTAATTTGTTCTGGTACATCTCACCTAAAAAGAAAACCTTTAAACTTACTTCGTAAATTTAAAATTAGAAAAAGCCTAAATTACTATTGGTGGTCATAACTTTAAAGCCAAACAATCACATACAAAACAAAGGATTATTGGATTTTTAGGGTTAAAACTTGTTTTAGCTGGGCTTTTATACCAATTAGCATAATTAATACCAATTCACTTAATTAAGTGAGCTATTTTGAGGTAAGAAAATCGTGTCGATAACAAGGTAAAAATTTCGTTATTTAGTTATTCTATATCAGAAATTTTTAACGCAGTTAACGTCAGATTTGATCCCTCAAAC
>NZ_BADY01000106.1:0-1403 GCF_000241185.1 Pseudoalteromonas sp. BSi20495 | reverse complement strand
CCTGTCTCTTATACACAAGTCTTTGAATATCGTTAAGTCTGTGATCTAATCGATCATCATCACTCATAGATTTATCATATGCACACAAACACTTCTGAAGAATGGGCTCAATTAATTTTTGGTAACGCTAATTTAGGAGATCCGAGACGCACCCGACGATTAGCTCTACTAGCAAGCGATATGGCTGAGAATGCAGACAGCTCAATTGTTAAGGCTTCTGATACACCCGCAAAAATTGAAGCCGCTTATCGTTTCATTAGAAATGAGAAAATATCCCCTCAAGCGATTGCCGATTCAGGATTCTCACAAACGAGTGAAGCGGTAAAGCAGTTGCCTTTGGTTCTCGCTATCCAAGATACGACAGGATTGACATTTAAACACAGTGTTTGCAAAGAATTAGGCGATGTGAACTGTGCAAATACATTAGGAAAACCATCAAAAACAAGAACGCTATATGCGCATTCAACTTTAGCAATTGATGCAGATACGGAGCACGTTATTGGTTTACTCGACCAGTACTATTGGTTTAGGAAATCAAAGGTTAAAGGGACTAAAGATCAACAACAGCAACGCCCTTACGAAGAGAAAGAAAGCTATCGCTGGCAACAAACATTAATGGATATAAAAAAACGTACAGGTGAATTATCAAATATACTTAACATCTGCGACAGAGAAGCTGACATTTATGAGTACATGACTTACCAAAAAGATGAAGGGCATCGATTTTTAGTCAGAGCAAAAGAAAATAGAAAATTAATAGAGCCTCAATGCAATCTCAATCAGTTAATAGAAACAGCGCAGGGTCAGTGTTGTTACACTATTAATATAGCGCAACGTGCGGGAAGAAAAGCGCGTCAGGCCCGAATTACATTGAGCTATCAACCTATAACACTCGCCAAGCCTAAGCGAGTACAAGGGCAAGAATCACCGACATTGAGCGTCAATGTCATTGTCTGTCAGGAAAAAGAAAGTACGCAAAAAAATCCATTATGTTGGATTTTATATACGACAGAGCCCGTAAATACAGCAGAAGATGCCCAGAAATTAGTAAGATACTATGAACTTCGCTGGCGTGTAGAGGAGTTTCATAAAACATGGAAAACAGATGGAACCGAAGTAGAAGATTTACGTTTGCAGCACAGTGATAATATTTTACGAATTGCGATCATTAAAGCGTTTATTGCTGTCAGGTTATTACAGCTGCAAAATATGGCGCAAAGGAGTGAATTAGACAAAGAAGTGAGATGTACAACTTGTGTTAAAGAGATGACGTGGAAATTACTATGGGCAAAGGTTGAAAAGGATGTGTTGCCGGATAAAGTACCGTCTCTCCATTGGCTATACTATAGTTTAGCGAAATTGGGAGGGTGGTATGACAGTAAAAGAAATGGTCGAGTTGGCGT
>NZ_BADY01000107.1:0-175 GCF_000241185.1 Pseudoalteromonas sp. BSi20495 | reverse complement strand
CAGCCTGAGAATAGAGTGTGTTTAATTTTGAGAGGTTTTTGTATCTCTTGCTCTTTAAAAATTTGGAAAAGCTGATAATAAAATTCTGATGAATACATTGTATTTATCAAGAGTTTTCAAAAGTAAAAAAACAATGGTAGCAGTACCATTGAGTGCCATTTAATTAACGTTTTAC
>NZ_BADY01000108.1:0-3443 GCF_000241185.1 Pseudoalteromonas sp. BSi20495 | reverse complement strand
TTTTATATACTCAATTAAAAGTAAATTAACGGGCTAATTTTTTATCTAAATAGGCACATGATTTAGTTAACGCCTTTTGACAAAATGATAAGTAATGTCGCGCTTTAGGATAGTAAAACGAAAAGCATAATAAACCCGCCATAAAAAATATAAGTGAAGGGCCAGGTACAATCGCAAAAAATAATCCTAGCAAAATAAATAACACGCCACTGATCTGTAATAGTAATTTTTTCATATAACACACCTCATTACTTGTTAACTTGAGTATAATTTAAGCTGCATTAAAATCGACTAAAAGAGTGTTACAAACTGTAAAATCTTCAATTTCTATTCGCCATCACCATGATATAATTAGTCAAATGCCCTAAAATATCGCCGTCATGATAGCAACAATTACACAGCAAGATGCCGCGACAGAACTTGTCGCTAACTACCTAAATACCATTACAAGCCAAGGTTTTACCGGAGATACCGACGCAAGTTATGCAACGCGTATTACCGCTTCAACCGATAACAGTGTGTATCAGCAAATACCGCAAGGTGTTATTTTTCCAAAAAGTGAAAAAGATATTCAGCTCGCATTGCAAACAGCATCTCGCGACCCGTTTTTATCATTAACTTTTGGTCCTCGTGGCGGTGGAACAGGCACTAACGGACAATCGTTAACACCTGGTATTGTTGTAGATTTGTCTCGCTATATGCGCGAAATCCTCGAAATAAATGTAGAAGAAGGCTGGGTACGCGTTCAAACCGGCGTAATAAAAGATCAACTTAATGACTTCTTAAAACCTTATGGTTTTTTCTTCTCACCCGATTTATCTACTAGTAACAGGGCAACTATTGGTGGAATGATAAGTACTGACGCCTCTGGGCAAGGTTCGTTAGTTTACGGAAAAACAAGCGATCATGTTTTAGGGCTTACAACTTATTTAGTCGATGGCACACCTATGTGTACCTCCCCAATAGACATCGACAAAGCAAAAATTATAGCCGAGCAAGACTCTTTAATTGGTAGTTTATATAAAACAGTTTTAGATATTTCAGTTAATGAACGCGCAGCTATTTTAGCTAAGTTTCCACGGTTAAATAGGTTTTTAACCGGCTACGACCTAGAGCATGTACTAAGTGATGACTTACTTACTTTTGACATGAGCCGACTAATAACAGGTTCAGAAGGCTCATTAGGTATAGTAACTGAAGCTAAATTAAACCTAACACCGATTGCTGAATTTAAAACCCTTATAAATATCAAGTACGATAGTTTTGACTCAGCACTTCGTCATTCACCGTTTTTAGTTGATGCACGCGCAACATCGGTAGAAACCGTAGATAGCAAAGTTTTAAACTTAGCGCGTGAAGACATCATTTGGAATTTAGTATCGGACTTAATAACCGACGTACCAAATAAAGATATGCAAGGCCTTAACATGGTCGAGTTTAATGCAGTATCAAACGATGATATAAAAGACAAAGTAGACACGCTTTGTAAGCTTCTAGATGAATGCGTAATAAATCAAACTAATGGCGTTATTGGTTATCAGTTAACCAGTGATAAAAGCGATATACTAAAAATTTACGCAATGCGTAAAAAGTCAGTGGGTTTATTAGGTAATGTAAAAGGCAGCCAAAAACCGCTCGCCTTTGCAGAAGACACTGCAGTACCGCCTGAAAATTTAGCAGATTATATTGTCGAATTTAGAGCATTACTCGACAGTCATAATTTACAGTATGGTATGTTTGGCCATGTTGATGCGGGGGTTTTACATGTACGCCCAGCACTTGATATGTGCGACCCAGAACAAGAAAAACTACTTAGAACTATTTCAGATCAGGTCGTAAAACTAACCGCTAAGTACGGCGGTTTAATGTGGGGCGAGCACGGTAAAGGTTACCGAAGTGAATACAGCCCTGAATTTTTTGGTGAGCATTTATATACACAACTTCGTAAAATAAAAACAGCTTTCGATCCTAACAACCGTATTAACCCCGGCAAAATATGTACTCCTATCGATAGTGAAGACTCACTAGTTAGTGTAGATGGACAAAAGAGATCGCACTTCGATAAGCAAATATCAATAGAAGTTAAAACCAGTTTTAACAATGCAATGACCTGTAATGGTAATGGCATATGCTTTAATTACGATGAAAATTCACCTATGTGTCCATCGTATAAAGTAACTGGCGATCGCCGTAATTCACCAAAAGGACGCGCAAGTTTAATGCGCGAGTGGCTTCGATTACAAGAGTCAAAAAATGTAGATTTGCTCGAAGTAGAAAAGCAACTTAACAAAGGTGAAGTAATCACCTGGTGGGAACGTTTCGTTCATAGCCGCGAAAAACGAAAAGGTATTTACGACTTTTCTCACGAAGTAAAAGCGTCAATGGATGAATGTTTAGCGTGTAAGGCATGTACAACAGCATGTCCAATTAAAGTAGATGTACCCACTTTTCGTTCGCGCTTTTTAAATTATTATCATAGTTATTATGCACGCCCGCTAAAAGATTACCTTGTTGGTAACATAGAAAACAGCGCGCCATTAATGGCAAAGTTCGCTAAAGTCATAAATCCAATTGTTAAAACATCATTAGTAAGCAATGTTATAAAAAAAACAGTTGGCTATGTTGATACACCACAGTTAAGTATTCCTGCACTTTCAAAGCGTATTACTAAAACACAAAAATTTGATTTTGATTTATTAAATAAATTAAATGCAGAGCAACAAAGTGAATATGTATTAATAGTACAAGACCCATTTACGAGCTTTTACGAAGCAGAACTAGTAGAAAGTTTTATTACTTTAATAACCCAACTTGGCAAAAAACCAATGCTATTACCTTTTAAACCAAATGGTAAACCGCAACACGTAAAAGGTTTTTTGCATGAATTTAAAGTTACAGCTAAAAATGCAGCCGAGTTTTTAAATAAATTAAATGATATCAATGCACCGTTAGTCGGTTTAGATGCCTCACTAGTTATGTGTTACCGCGATGAATATAATACAATTTTAGAAAATAACCGTGGTGAATTTAACGTGCAACTTGCCCATGAATGGCTCGAAACACAATCGTTTAAATCACTAAGCGCACAGCAAAATACAGATACCGAATTTACATTACTGAGTCACTGTACTGAAACAACTGCATTGCCAAAAGCGGCAAATGTTTGGCAAACAATTTTCAATGATATTGGTTTAACATTAAAAACAACAAATACAGGTTGTTGTGGAATGGCGGGAACTTATGGCCACGAAGCACAAAATCAAGATAACTCACGTGCGCTTTATGAAATGAGTTGGAAACCAATTGTAGATAAAAATAAACCAGAGCAACTTTTATCTACGGGCTTTTCTTGTCGTAGCCAAGTTAAACGTTTTGAGAAATTTAAACCAAAACACCCAATTGAATTACTCGCACAGGTACTTAGCTAATAAAAGTTAAAAAAA
>NZ_BADY01000109.1:0-3001 GCF_000241185.1 Pseudoalteromonas sp. BSi20495 | reverse complement strand
CATAAAACGCGTTTGGCGTTGTATGGTTAAGCCTCACGGGTAATTAGTACAAGTTAGCTTAATGGCTCACACCACTTCCACATCTTGCCTATCAACGTTGTAGTCTTCAACGGCCCTTCAGAGACTTTAAAAGTCTAGTGAGAACTCATCTCGAGGCCTGCTTCGCGCTTAGATGCTTTCAGCGCTTATCAGTTCCGAACGTAGCTACCGGGCAATGCCATTGGCATGACAACCCGAACACCAGCGGTTCGTTCACTCCGGTCCTCTCGTACTAGGAGCAACCCCTCTCAATTCTCAAACGCCCACGGCAGATAGGGACCGAACTGTCTCACGACGTTCTAAACCCAGCTCGCGTACCACTTTAAATGGCGAACAGCCATACCCTTGGGACCGACTTCAGCCCCAGGATGTGATGAGCCGACATCGAGGTGCCAAACACCGCCGTCGATATGAACTCTTGGGCGGTATCAGCCTGTTATCCCCGGAGTACCTTTTATCCGTTGAGCGATGGCCCTTCCATTCAGAACCACCGGATCACTATGACCTACTTTCGTACCTGCTCGACGTGTCTGTCTCGCAGTTAAGCTGGCTTCTACCATTACACTAACCGTACGATGTCCGACCGTACTTAGCCAACCTTCGTGCTCCTCCGTTACTCTTTAGGAGGAGACCGCCCCAGTCAAACTACCCACCAGGCACTGTCCGTAACCCCGATTCAGGGGCCAACGTTAGAACATCAAAACTACAAGGGTGGTATTTCAAGGTTGACTCCACAACAACTAGCGTCGCTGCTTCAAAGTCTCCCACCTATCCTACACATGTAGGTTCAATGTTCAGTGCCAAGCTGTAGTAAAGGTTCACGGGGTCTTTCCGTCTAGCCGCGGGTACACAGCATCTTCACTGCGATTTCAATTTCACTGAGTCTCGGGTGGAGACAGCGTGGCCATGGTTACACCATTCGTGCAGGTCGGAACTTACCCGACAAGGAATTTCGCTACCTTAGGACCGTTATAGTTACGGCCGCCGTTTACCGGGGCTTCGATCAAGAGCTTCTCCCTAAGGATAACCCCATCAATTAACCTTCCGGCACCGGGCAGGTGTCACACCGTATACGTCATCTTGCGATTTTGCACAGTGCTGTGTTTTTAATAAACAGTCCCAGCCACCTGGTCACTGCGGCTCCCGTCCGCTTAGAGAGCAAGTCTCATCACAGATAGGAGCGTACCTTCTCCCGAAGTTACGGTACGATTTTGCCTAGTTCCTTCACCCGAGTTCTCTCAAGCGCCTTAGTATTCTCTACCTGACCACCTGTGTCGGTTTGGGGTACGATTCCATATAATCTGAAGCTTAGAGGCTTTTCCTGGAAGTATGGCATCAGCAACTTCATCACCGTAGTGACTCGTCTCGTGTCTCAGGTTTAATGTTCGTCCGGATTTACCTAAACAAACGCCCTACTCACTTTCACATAGACTACCAACGCTATGCTTGCTTAGCCTGCTCCGTCCCCCCATCGCAATTATATCGAGTACAGAAATATTAATCTGTTTCCCATCGACTACGCCTTTCGGCCTCGCCTTAGGGGTCGACTTACCCTACCCTGATTAACATGGGATAGGAACCCTTGGTCTTCCGGCGTGGGAGTTTTTCACTCCCATTATCGTTACTCATGTCAGCATTCGCACTTCTGATACGTCCAGCATACCTCCCGGTACACCTTCAACCGCTTACAGAACGCTCCCCTACCACTCAGAATAAATTCTGAATCCGCAGCTTCGGTGCATAGTTTAGCCCCGTTACATCTTCCGCGCAGACCGACTCGACCAGTGAGCTATTACGCTTTCTTTAAAGGATGGCTGCTTCTAAGCCAACCTCCTGGCTGTCTGGGCCTTTCCACATCGTTTCCCACTTAACTATGACTTTGGGACCTTAGCTGGCGGTCTGGGTTGTTTCCCTCTTCACGACGGACGTTAGCACCCGCCGTGTGTCTCCCGGATATTACTTTACGGTATTCGGAGTTTGCAAAGGGTTGGTAAGTCGGGATGACCCCCTAGCCTTAACAGTGCTCTACCCCCGTAAGTATTCGTCCGAGGCTCTACCTAAATAGATTTCGGGGAGAACCAGCTATCTCCCGGTTTGATTAGCCTTTCACTCCTAGCCACAGGTCATCCCCTAACTTTTCAACGTTAGTGGGTTCGGTCCTCCAGTTGATGTTACTCAACCTTCAACCTGCCCATGGCTAGATCACCGGGTTTCGGGTCTATACCTTGCAACTAGTCGCCCAGTTAAGACTCGGTTTCCCTACGGCTACCCTATTCGGTTAACCTCGCTACAAAATATAAGTCGCTGACCCATTATACAAAAGGTACGCAGTCACCCAACAAGTGGGCTCCTACTGCTTGTACGTACACGGTTTCAGGTTCTATTTCACTCCCCTCACAGGGGTTCTTTTCGCCTTTCCCTCACGGTACTGGTTCACTATCGGTCAGTTGGGAGTATTTAGCCTTAGATGATGGTCCACCTATATTCAGTCAAAGTTTCACGTGCTCCGACCTACTCGATTTCACTTAAAATGTCTTTTCATGTACGGGACTATCACCCTGTATCGTGGCGCTTTCCAGCAGCCTTCCATTAACACATAATAAGCTTAAGGGCTGTTCCGATTTCGCTCGCCGCTACTTTCGGAATCTCGGTTGATTTCTTTTCCTACGGGTACTTAGATGTTTCAGTTCTCCGCGTTCGCCTCGTTAACCTATGTATTCAGTTAACGATACCTGCAAGCAGGTGGGTTTCCCCATTCGGAAATCCTAGTCTCAAGCGCTTTTTACTAGCTTGACTAGGCTTATCGCAAGTTAATACGTCCTTCATCGCCTCCAACTGCCAAGGCATCCACCGTGTACGCTTAGTCACTTAACCATACAACCCAAACGGGTCTTTGTTTTGTGACAGTTTAACTTCGCCAGAAGTCAATATTGAATACTAAAGTAGATACCAATCAATCAAC